>VHBA01000052.1 GCA_016872175.1 Sphingomonadales bacterium
GGTAATGAAAGACAACCTGCAAGCGGCAGGAATATCCATTGTGTGCGATAATGGCACTTACAGGCTGATTTACGATAACCCGGCTTACACAACCGAATTGCATATTCAAACACATAACGATCACCGCATTGCTATGGCCATGGCTGTTTTTGGCTTGAAATACGATGTTATTATTGACAATGAGAATTGCGTTAACAAATCTTTTCCCTGTTTTTGGCAGCAATGGGGACATTGGTTCCATACAGACCATTAATTTTGCAGCATATGGCCTCTAATTCTATCGGAAATATATTTAAAGTAAGCAGCTTCGGTGAGAGCCATGGTAAAGGAATTGGCGTTTTAATCGATGGAGTTCCTGCAGGAATTGTTGTAGATGAAACTTTTATCAGATCAGCTTTGCAGCGCAGGAGACCAGGGCAGAGTGCCCTGACAACCCAGCGTAATGAAAATGACCAATTTAAAATTCTGTCAGGCGTATTTGAAAACAAAACCCTGGGCAGTCCGGTTTGCATCTGGATTCCTAACGAAGACCACAACCCGGCAGATTACGCAGACCTAAAAAACATATACAGACCCGGACACGCGGATTATACCCACGATGCAAAATATGGATTCAGGGACCACCGCGGTGGAGGAAGAAGCAGTGCGAGAATAACAGCAGGCTGGGTGGCAGCCGGCGCCTTGGCGGAACTGGCTTTAAAGCAAACCTACCCAGATATTAGTATTATTGCCTGGGTAAAACAGATCCATCAGATTAAAGCGGACACAACATTATTGCCTACCGACAGGAAGGCGGTTGATATTAATGCCGTTCGTTGTCCCGATTCAACTGCCGCTGCAGCCATGGAAATAGCTATTCTTGATGCAAAAAAAGAAGGCGATTCTTTGGGAGGTGTAATCCGATGTAATATTAAAAATGCTCCTGCCGGATTGGGAGAGCCTGTTTTTGAAAAACTAACAGCCCGACTTGCACAATCCATGATGAGTATCAATGCGGTAAAGGGATTTAGCATGGGAGAAAACCCCTCAGAATTGAAAGGTTCTGAAATGAATGATGCATTTATTGCCTTTAATGATCGCATTGCCACAGCTACAAACCACTCAGCAGGCATACAAGGCGGCATTTCCAATGGTATGCCTATTTATTTTGATGTAGTTTTTAAACCCACCTCCACCATTCGCAAAACGCAACAAACTTTAACTACAGAGGGCAAAGCAATGGAATTATCAGCGGAAGGCAGACACGATCCATGCGTATTGCCTCGCGCTGTCCCTATTGTAGAGGCCATGGCATCTATTACCTTGCTTGATATGGTCCTAATGAACAGGCTTTCCCGTATTGACCTGTAATACGAATGGTTACCTTTGCGAAATGAATCGCGAAGAAATATTAAAACAATTTGACCGTCTGCTTACTATCATGGATGAACTCCGTGCGCAATGTCCTTGGGATAAAGAACAAACATGGGGGAGCATTAGACATCTTAGCATAGAGGAAATTTACGAATTGAGCGATGCGATTCTGGAGAATGATTCAAACGAGGTAAAAAAAGAACTGGGAGATATATTATTACATATCGTCTTTTATAGCAAAATTGCAGATGAACAAGCACTCTTCAACACGGGTCATGTTATTGATGAATTGTGTAATAAATTAATACGCAGACATCCTCACATATACGGCAATGTAAAGGCTGAAGATTCAGAAACTGTTAAGGCCAATTGGGAACAAATAAAACTAAAGGAAAAAGGTTCAGAACGCAAAAGTGTACTGCAGGGGTTACCAAAGAGCATGCCGGCACTGGTAAAAGCATACAGAATGCAGGAAAAGGTATCCAGTGTTGGATTTGACTGGGATACAGCCGATGAAGCTTTTGCTAAGGTAAAAGAAGAGTTACATGAATTTGAAACTGCAGCTAATCCAGAAGAAAAAAACAAAGAATTTGGTGATTTACTGTTTGCTTTGATTAATTACGCTCGCAAAAGTGGAATCAACCCGGATGATGCGTTGGAACTAACGAATATTAAGTTCAAACGAAGATTTGAATTTATTGAACAGAAGGCATCAGAATCCGGTAAGAATCTAAAAGATATGAGCCTAGCCGAAATGGATGTATACTGGGATGCTGCAAAATCAGAGGAATCGAAGTAATAAAAGGGCAACTTCTACCGAAGGATATAGGAACAATGAAAAAAAACCCGCACAAGGCGGGTTTTATAATAAAATCGGCGACGACATACTTTCCCAGGTGTTACCCCAGTATCATCTGCGCTGCAGGGCTTAACTTCTCTGTTCGGGATGGGAAGAGGTGGACACCTACGCCATAGTCACCATAAGATCTTTAATGGTCAATGACAAATGTTGGAAATAAGTAATGATGATATGCATTATTAATTTGGTAAGCTTACGGGTAATTAGTACTACTCGGCTATGACATTACTGCCTTTACACCTGTAGCCTATCAACGTGGTAGTCTTCCACGACCCTTAAAGGAAAACTCATCTTGAGGCTAGTTTCGCGCTTAGATGCTTTCAGCGCTTATCTATTCCGCACGTAGCTACTCTGCGATGCAGCTGGCGCCACAACAGATACACCAGAGGTGCGTCCGATTCGGTCCTCTCGTACTAAAATCAGATCCTCTCAATTTTCCAACGCCCACAACAGATAGGGACCGAACTGTCTCACGACGTTCTGAACCCAGCTCGCGTGCCACTTTAATGGGCGAACAGCCCAACCCTTGGGACCTTCTCCAGCCCCAGGATGTGACGAGCCGACATCGAGGTGCCAAACCTTGCCGTCGATATGAGCTCTTGGGCAAGATCAGCCTGTTATCCCCGGCGTACCTTTTATCCTATGAGCGACGGCCTTTCCATGCAGAACCGCCGGATCACTATACCCTACTTTCGTACCTGCTCGGCTTGTAGGCCTCACAGTCAAGCACATTTATGCTATTGCACTCTACGCACGGTTACCAAGCGTGCTGAATGTACCTTTGGAAGCCTCCGATACTCTTTTGGAGGCGACCACCCCAGTCAAACTACCCACCATGCACTGTTCTCCGCGTGGCGGAGTTAGGATCCAAATAATTGAAGGGTGGTATTTCACCATTGGCTCCACGACACCTAGCGGCATCGCTTCAAAGCCTCCCACCTATCCTACACATCAATTATCCAAACCCAATGCAAAGCTATAGTAAAGGTGCACGGGGTCTTTCCGTCCCGTTGCGGGTACTCGGCATCTTCACCGAGACTACAATTTCACCGAGCTCATGGTTGAGACAGTGCCCAGATCATTACACCATTCGTGCAGGTCGGAACTTACCCGACAAGGAATTTCGCTACCTTAGGACCGTTATAGTTACGGCCGCCGTTTACCGGGGCTTCGATTCAATGCTTCGCTTGCGCTAACATCCCCTCTTAACCTTCCGGCACCGGGCAGGTGTCAGACCTTATACATCATCTTTCGATTTAGCAAAGCCTTGTGTTTTTGATAAACAGTTGCCTGGGCCTTTTCACTGCGGCCTCGATTGCTCGAGGCACCCTTTCTTCCGAAGTTACAGGGTCAATTTGCCTAGTTCCTTAACCATGACTCACTCGAGCTCCTTAGGATACTCTCCTCATCCACCTGTGTCGGTTTACGGTACGGGCTAATGCCGGAGCTTTTCTTGGAAGAGAATTCACAACTTCGCTTTGTCCGAAGACTCGGCTCAGCGCACAAAATCCGTCTGTACGCAGTTGCTACATCTCTCCGTCCCTCTCGGCTGGTACAGGAATATTAACCTGTTGTCCATCGACTACCCTGAAACGGTTCGCCTTAGGTCCCGACTAACCCTGATCCGATTATCGTTGATCAGGAAACCTTAGATTTACGGAGTGGAGGTTTTTCACCTCCATTATCGTTACTTATGCCTACATTTGCTTTTCCAGCGGCTCCAGTAGTCCTTACGGAACTCCTTCACAGCTTGCTGGAATGCTCCTCTACCATCCCTTACGGGATCCAGAGCTTCGGTAGTATACTTAATGCCCGTTTATTGTTTATGCCCTGTCGCTCGACCAGTGAGCTGTTACGCACTCTTTAAATGAATTGCTGCTTCCAAGCAAACATCCTGGCTGTCTGTGCGACTGGACCACATTTGATCAACTTAGTATACATTTAGGGACCTTAGCTGTTGGTCTGGGTTGTTTCCCTCTCGGGCACGGACCTTAGCACCCATGCCCTCACTCCTGGATATTATGTAATAGCATTCGGAGTTTATCTGAGTTCGGTAGACTTTGACATCCCCTTACCCAATTCGTAGCTCTACCTCTATTACAGTCCGTCCAAGGCTGTTCCTAAAAACATTTCGAGGAGTACGAGCTATCTCTCAGTTTGATAGGCCTTTCACCCCTACCCTCAGCTCATCCGAAAACTTTTCAACGTTTACCGGTTCGGACCTCCACTCCGTGTTATCGGAGCTTCATCCTGGCCAAGGGTAGATCACAAAGTTTCGCGTCTACCCCCACTGACTATGCGCCCTGTTAAGACTCGCTTTCGCTTCGGCTGCCCCCGTCAACGGGGTTAACCTTGCCAGTGAGGAGTAACTCGTAGGCTCATTATGCAAAAGGCACGCCGTCATCCCGATAAATCGGGACTCCGACCGCTTGTAGGCGTACGATTTCAGGTTCTTTTCACCTCCCTGTTCGGGATACTTTTCACCTTTCCTTCGCAGTACTGGTTCACTATCGGTCTCTCAGTAGTATTTAGCCTTACCAGATGGTGCTGGCAGATTCACGCAAGGCTTCTCCAACCCCGCGCTACTCAGGATACTGCCCGGATATACAAGCTTACGCATACGGGACTATCACCCTCTATGGTATAACTTTCCAGAAAGCTTCTGCTTTACTTATATATCGTTATGGCAGTCCTACAACCCCTCTATTGCCTTAACAATAGAGGTTTAGGCTTTTCCCCGTTCGCTCGCCACTACTTGGGGAATCATTTGTTATTTTCTTTTCCTCCGCTTACTTAGATGTTTCAGTTCAGCGGGTTTGCTCTAAAATCCGTTAAAACGGATGGGTTTCCCCATTCGGAAATCTCCGGGTCAAAGGTTTTTAGGCACCTAACCGGAGCTTATCGCAGCTGAACACGTCCTTCTTCGCCTCTGAGAGCCAAGGCATCCGCCGTACGCCCTTAGTAACTTATCCTAATGAATATCTTTTTTACTTATTTCCAACATGTCAAAGAACAGTGCCTTGAGTAAACTCAAAGCGTTGTGGAGAATAACGGATTCGAACCGTTGACCCCCTGCGTGCAAGGCAGGTGCTCTAGCCAGCTGAGCTAATTCCCCGATGCGTGTACATTCTGTTGTAGTCCCGAGCAGACTTGAACTGCTGACCCCTACATTATCAGTGTAGTGCTCTAACCAACTGAGCTACGGGACTATTCAGCAGTTTCGGTAGCTAGGTTTTGCAACCACGTCATCGATGAAACTGTTAAAGAACGAAATTTTTGAAAGAAATAAGGAATAGCAAGTCAGCCGGAATTATTATTGTCTAGATAGACTCTAGAAAGGAGGTGGTCCAACCACACCTTCCGGTACGGTTACCTTGTTACGACTTAGCCCCAGTCATTGGTATAACCCTAGGCGACTCCTTACGGTTATCGACTTCAGGTTCTCCCAACTTCCATGGCTTGACGGGCGGTGTGTACAAGGCCCGGGAACGTATTCACCGGATCATTGCTGATATCCGATTACTAGCGAATCCAGCTTCACGAGGTCGAGTTGCAGACCCCGATCCGAACTGAGACCGGTTTTTTGAGGTTAGCGCCTTGTTGCCAAGTGGCATCTCATTGTACCGGCCATTGTAGCACGTGTGTAGCCCTGGACGTAAGGGCCATGATGACTTGACGTCGTCCCCGCCTTCCTCACTACTTACGTAGGCAGTTTCTTTAGAGTCCTCAGCATTACCTGCTAGCAACTAAAGATAGGGGTTGCGCTCGTTGCGGGACTTAACCCAACACCTCACGGCACGAGCTGACGACAGCCATGCAGCACCTTGCCAGTCGCCCCGAAGGGAAGACACCTTTCGGCATCGGTCGCCTGACATTTAAGCCCAGGTAAGGTTCCTCGCGTATCATCGAATTAAACCACATGCTCCTCCGCTTGTGCGGGCCCCCGTCAATTCCTTTGAGTTTCATCCTTGCGGACGTACTTCCCAGGTGGATTACTTAACGCTTTCGCTTAGCCGCTGACAGTGTATCGCCAACAGCGAGTAATCAACGTTTAGGGCGTGGACTACCAGGGTATCTAATCCTGTTTGCTCCCCACGCTTTCGTGCCTCAGCGTCAATCACGGTGTAGTAGACTGCCTTCGCAATCGGTGTTCTATAACATATCTAAGCATTTCACCGCTACATGTTATATTCCATCTACCTCCACCGTATTCAAGAATGCCAGTTTCAATGGCAGTTCCGCAGTTGAGCTGCGGGCTTTCACCACTGACTTAGCACTCCGCCTACGCACCCTTTAAACCCAGTAAATCCGGACAACGCTTGGATCCTTCGTCTTACCGCGGCTGCTGGCACGAAGTTAGCCGATCCTTATTCATAAAGTACCGTCAGCCCCGGACGCATCCAGGGGTTTCTTCCCTTATAAAAGCAGTTTACGACCCATAGGGCTGTCATCCTGCACGCGGCATGGCTGGTTCAGACTTGCGTCCATTGACCAATATTCCCTACTGCTGCCTCCCGTAGGAGTCTGGTCCGTGTCTCAGTACCAGTGTGGGGGATCATCCTCTCAGACCCCCTATACATCGTAGCCTTGGTGAGCCATTACCTCACCAACTAGCTAATGTACCGCATGCCCATCTTTTACCGCCGGAGCTTTAACTGCATCGAGATGCCTCATCGCAGTGTTATGGGGGATTAATTCCGATTTCTCGGAGCTATACCCCAGTAAAAGGTAGGTTGCATACGTGTTACGCACCCGTGCGCCGGTCTCATATCGTATTGCTACCATATTTACCCCTCGACTTGCATGTATTAGGCCTGCCGCTAGCGTTCATCCTGAGCCAGGATCAAACTCTCCATAGTAAAAGATGTTTGATTCCCGACTTTCCCAAAGTATTTGGGCGACTCGCTATTCCTTACCAATCTTTCAAAGAACTTTATAAATTCAGCACTTAAGCCGATTTATTTCATTTTGTTTTCCCGAACGGGGCTGCAAAAGTACAACAAACATTTTAAAAGTCAAGAGAATTTTAAAATATTTTTTGAACTATTTCAGTGCTTTGTAGCCTTTAATTCCAGAACGGGGTTCAAAAGTAAGAAGATTTTTAATAGTTTCAGCTACCTGCAAGATATTTTTTCAGATTATTTTGAAAATATGCCTGAAAACACTGTCATGACAGATAAAATCCTCTTCAGCGAAGCAATAATGAGGCATCACCATAACTTAAAAAACGATAACCCTTACCCAAAGCGTGGTCATAAATCTTCCTCCAGTTATCGCCTGCAAAGGCTGCAACCAATGCAATTAGCGTTGAACCCGGCTGATGAAAGTTGGTAATCAGACCGCTGCAAATTCTAAACCGAAAGCCTGGCAGAATAAAAATGGCCGTATTTCCACTCATCGAACCGCCCAGCTGATTCACATAATCGGTCAGCGCAGAAAGAGATTCCAGTAAATCAATTCCTTTGTATAGAGGATTAAAACCTACATCCGGTGCTATTTCTGCAGGATCTTTCATGCCATGAATCAGCCTGGCGCCTATAAAATGCAAACTCTCCAGTACCCGCATACTGGTAGTTCCCGAGGCAATAATCTTCTTTTCTGCTTTCAAATGTGCCATAATTTCCCGCAATAGCAGTGAATTAATATGAAACTGTTCCCTGTGCATTTCATGCTCTGAGGCGAACTCGGACTTTACCGGCTTGAACGTTCCGGCACCCACATGCAATGTGATATAACTCCTTCTAACGCCTGCCTCTTCCAAATTTTTCAAAACCCTGTCAGTAAAATGAAGAGAAGCTGTTGGCGCGGCAACGGCACCTGCAACTTCAGCAAAAACTGTCTGGTAACGCTCTTTGTCTTCATTGGTCATTTCCCTCCTTATATAAGGAGGCAGGGGGACTTTACCGAAAATCTCCAGTGCTTCCGGGATTGAATACGGTGCTGTAACCTGAAGACGCACCTGATTTCGCTCCCTGTCATGCCAACTTGCCGTTAATACAGCATTATTATTTTCCCCTGCCTTTAGTGAAAGCTGCTGACCCTCTTTAAATTTCCTTCTATTACCAACCATTACTTCCCAAACCGTCCAGTCCGGTGATAACGGGGTAAGTAGGAATAATTCCACCGTTGATCTTTCTGCCTTGGTAAAAACAAGGCGGGCAGGAATTACTTTGGTATTGTTACCAATCAGCAAACTACCATCGGGTATCAGTTTTGAAATATCATAGAACCAGTAATCCTGAATTGCACCGTCTTTGTAATAAAGCAGCTTTGAGTGATCGCGCTCAGCAAGTGGAAAATCGGCAATCCGGTCTTCCTGAAGTTCATAGTGCAAGGTTTGAAAAGGGAACTGAGGAGTATGCGTCATACACTCAAAACACCTGATGAGAGCAGTTTGTTTAGGGCCAGTTTTCGATGACTGATAGTGTTTTTTATATCAGCACCCAGTTCTGCGAATGTTTCGCTGTAGCCCTCGGGTATAAAAACTGGATCATATCCAAAACCCTTATCCCCTTTTGGTTCTGTAATTATTTTCCCATGTACTTCACCCTGAAAATACAAAGGATTGGTTCCGATACTATACAAACAAAGGCATGCAGTAAAGTGCGCCTGTCTGTCTGCAACACCCTCCAATTCAGCCAGTAATTTGTGCATATTTTCATTATCAGTTGCATTTTCGCCTGCAAAACGTGCGCTTTTCACGCCTGGATTACCATTCAACGCTAAAACAATTAAACCCGAATCATCAGCCAAAACAGGCAACTGTGTAAAATCAGAGACTGCCTTACATTTAATGAGTGCATTTTCTTCAAAGTTTAAGCCTGTTTCCTCGGGATTGACATTGCAATCTATATCATTTAATGACAGGATATTTACATGCAAACCCAATATCTCTCGCACTTCATCCAGCTTATGCTTGTTGTTGGATGCAAAAACCCATGTTGGCTTCATTTGCGCGGACGGGTAGTTCTTTGCTCAATACGCTTCTCATAGTTCACGCCCTGAAATATCCGGTTTACGAATATTCCGGGTGTATGAATATGATTGGGATCGAGTTCTCCTGCAGGAACCAGTTCTTCTACTTCGGCAATGGTAATTCTACCGGCTGTTGCCATCATTGGGTTAAAATTTCGGGCTGTATCTTTATATATTAGGTTGCCGTGTGTATCGCCTTTCCAGGCTTTCACTACAGCAAACTTGGCATCAAATGCCAGCTCCATCAAATAATTTTTTTCATCAAATACACGGATTTCTTTGCCTTCTGCTACTTCAGTCCCAACACCGGCGGGCGTATAGAAAGCTGGAATACCTGCACCGGCGGCACGGCACCTTTCAGCCAATGTTCCCTGGGGAATCAGTTCAACTTCCAATTCACCAGACAAAAGCTGTCTTTCAAATTCCTCATTTTCGCCCACGTATGAGCTTATCATTTTCCTTACCTGTCTGCTTTTTAGCATTAGCCCAATACCAAAGTCATCTACTCCGGCATTGTTGGAAATACAAGTAAGTCCTTTAACTCCTTTATCTACAAGTGCAGAAATACAGTTTTCAGGAATGCCGCAGAGCCCAAAACCGCCCAGCATCAGCACATCGCCATCTTCAATATCATAGATTGCCTCTTTAGCGTTTGTAAAAACCTTATTCATTTTATTGTTCCAGTTTTGCTGCCAGCCCCTGATCACAGAGTGCCGAACAAACAGGTATCAAATCTTCGAGTGAGCCATGTTTAACAGGATACTTTCCTTTATGATGCACAAACCACGCACATTGTTCTGCCTGAATTTCATTGTGACCGCAATAGGTCACCAAACATTTAATTACCCACTCGAAGGTATTAACTTCATCGTTATACAAAACTACTGCCCAGGATTTATCTGTAAGAATTTCCTGTTCAATTTCAGGAAGTACCGATGGATTTTCGACCATTCCAAACATCGCTTTACTGATGATGCCGCCTCAATATCCGTGCCTTACTCTCATTGCCGCTCAACAAACGCTGAATGTTTTTCCTGTGTGTAAGCACCACCAGAATTGCTGCACAAATACCAAATGCAATAAATAATGGTTCATGACGCTTAAATATCCAAACCACTGAAACGGGAAACATTACAGCCGCACTCATACTGCTCAAACTCACAAAACTTGTGAGCAACAGCATACAAATAAACATAATTAGGCAAATGGCCGCCGTCAACCAATGAATAGCTATCAGCATTCCAAACAGGGTAGCAATGCCTTTTCCACCTTTAAATCCGGCAAAAACAGGGAAAAGATGGCCAAGTACTGCACTCAATCCAAAAAGGAGTTGTACATTGATGAACCATGTTTTGTTCAACACAGGGTTGATTTCAGGAAGGAAATTTACCAAACAGGCGGCTGTAAAGCCTTTCACAACATCCATAGCAAGCACACCGGCTCCTGCTTTCTTTCCTAGCACCCTAAATGTATTGGTTGCACCTGCGTTGCCGCTTCCATGCTCGCGCACATCAATTCCAAAAAAGGCTTCACCAACCCATACAGCGCTGGGTATAGAACCAAGCAGGTAGGATAAAATTGCCAAGCCAAGTATCTGAAGTTCTACTGCCATTCTTACAAATGTACTTTGCAAAAATATGCATAATTGAAGTAAAGAAGAATATTTTGATGAACGTAATTGCGTTTATGATCCTTTAAACTGCCTAAATTTAGCATGTACAAAAATGAAAAGATGGTAACTCAAAACGAGCAAAATCAATTCGGTAAGCCAAAATGCAGCAGAAAAACTTCCATCTGAATAAATAGAACCTGTAATCATTAGCATTAAACATACAGTAACGCACGCAATATACCTTACCAACGCGCCTTTCAGTTCTAATTTGGTATTTTCCATAATTGGAAAACCAAAATTTGCACTTAAAACGGCAGATAAAAGCCGAGTCTGACGAGAATCAGTATGCGCTTCTATGCAAAAGGAAAGATACTTCCGCCGTAGCGTGCTGCTGATCCCAGTTCTTCCTCTATTCGGAGCAACTGGTTGTATTTAGCCATGCGATCGCTACGGCTGGCACTTCCGGTTTTTATCTGACCGCTGTTCATGGCTACTGCCAAATCCGCGATGCTGGCATCCTCGGTTTCACCACTTCGGTGGCTCATCACATTGGTGTAGCGGTTGCGGGTAGCCAGCTGAATGGCGTCCAGTGTTTCAGAGATGCTTCCTATCTGATTTACTTTAATCAGGATTGAATTGGCAATCTGCTGATCTATGCCCCTTTGAAGACGATTCACATTGGTTACAAACAGATCATCGCCCACCAGCTGAATTTTCGAACCTACTTTTTCGGTAAGACGCTTCCAGCCATCCCAGTCATCTTCGGCGCAGCCGTCTTCAATACTGATGATGGGATATTTCGCACACCATCCGGCCCAGTATTCAACCATCTCTTCACTACTGAACCTGCGCCCATCTGATTTTTTAAATACGTATACTTTTTCCTCTTCCTTGTAAAGCTCACTGGTAGCTGCATCCATGGCAATGTACATATCAACACCGGGTTTATATCCGGCCTTTTCTATGGCCTTCAAAACCGTTTCTATGGCTTCTTCATTGCTTTGTATATTGGGTGCAAAACCACCTTCATCTCCCACATTGGTGCTGTAGCCTTTATCCTTTAGAACCGATTTCAGGTGATGGAATACCTCAACTCCCATTCTCAGAGCGTGGGAGAAATTTTCTGCCTTCACAGGCATAACCATAAACTCCTGAAAATCTATTTTATTGTCAGCATGTGCACCACCGTTCAGGATGTTCATCATAGGAACAGGAAGAATATTGGCATTCGCTCCGCCTATATAGCGGTAAAGAGGCACACCCAGTTCATCGGCGGCAGCATGTGCGGCAGCCATAGAAACTGACAAAATTGCATTGGCCCCCAGTTTTGATTTGTTGGGAGTACCATCCAGTTCGATCATGGCCTTGTCAATCTCATTTTGTGAAGTAATTTCCATTCCTTCAATGGCATCAGCAATGATATTGTTAACATTATCAACCGCCTGAAGGACTCCTTTTCCCATATAAACAGATTTATCCCCGTCACGCAGTTCAGCAGCTTCATGAATACCGGTACTGGCCCCGCTTGGCACTGCGGCTCTTCCGAAACCGCCATCTTCGGTAAATATTTCTGCTTCAACGGTAGGATTGCCCCTGGAATCCAGAATCTGGCGGGCATGGACATGGACGATGGCACTCATTTATTGCGGAAATTAGGATTTATGTTTTTGGATTAATTCAATAAACTGGTCAAACAGGTACATAGAATCGTGGGGACCCGGCGATGCTTCGGGATGGTACTGTACGCTAAAAGCCGGCTTGTCTTTACGGGCAATACCTTCTACGCTATTGTCATTTAGGTTCAGGTGCGTAAGCAATACTTTATCAGTGGCTGAATCCTCGAATTTTACCGCAAAACCGTGATTCTGGCTGGTAATTTCACTCCTGCCGGTTACCAGATTTTTTACCGGATGGTTTAGTCCACGGTGACCATGATGCATTTTATAGGTTGTAAGACCACTGGCTAATGACAGCAACTGGTGACCCAAACAAATGCCAAAAGTTGGAATTCCTGTATCTACCAAATCACGCACACATGCTATGGCATAGTCCATACTGGCTGGATCACCGGGGCCATTGCTTATCATTATACCATCCGGATTCCAGGCCAAAACCTCTGCCGATGTTGATTTTGCAGGAAACACACCAATATAACAGCCTCGTTCAAGAAGGCAGCGGGCAATGTTCTTTTTACTTCCATAATCAAGCAAAGCCACACGGAAGGTGGCATCTTCGTTACCAAGGGTGTGAAAAGATTCACTGCTCACAGTGCTGGCCAGTTCCAGCCCAGACATATCGGGGCATGCGCTCAATTGACTTTTGAGCGCTTCTACATCTTCTGTTTCACTGCTGATAATTGCGTTCATGGCGCCCGCATCCCGAATATGCCTTACTATCTGGCGGGTATCTACATCGGCTATACCTACGAGATTATTTTCCGTGAAATAAGTATCGAGGCTGTAGGAATCCATTTTGCGTGAAAACAGCTGAGAAAACTTCTTGCAGACCAAACCAGCAATTTTAATGGAGTCGCTCTCCACTTCCGGATCACGCACACCATAGTTCCCAATATGATCGTTGGTCATAATGAGAATCTGGCCAGTGTAGGATGGGTCAGTAAATACTTCCTGATACCCGGTCATGCCGGTATTAAAACAGATTTCGCCGGTTGTTGTCCCGATTTTACCAATGGCTGTGCCACGGAAAACGATACCATCTTGCAGTACCAGCAGTGCAGAAATTTTTGATGAACTCACTTCAAAGGTTCAAATTTCGCTTATTTATTTTAGTAAGTCAGGCAATGTGGGTAAAATGTGACCAGAATGCTAATCTACAGGCTTTTTGGGGAAAAGAAATGAGGAAACATAGGTTAAAACCAAAATACTACCTAATACCAGCAAAGCATGAACTTCATTAAATCCAAGTTTCTGTAATTGTTTTTGAAAAATCATCTTAACACCAATAAAGATGAGAATAAGGGACAAGCCGTATTCCAGTGTACTAAGGTTTTTAATACCGTGACCCAATAGAAAAAAGAGGCTTCTCAAGCCCATGATGGCAAAAATATTAGAGAAGAAAACCAGGTACGGATCACGCGTAATTCCAAAAATGGCAGGTACACTGTCAACGGCGAAAAGCACATCTGTAAATTCTACCAGAACAAGCACCACAAATAATAATGTAGCGTATCGCTTTCCCTCGGTTACTATAAAAAACTTTCCAT
>VHBA01000053.1 GCA_016872175.1 Sphingomonadales bacterium
TATTTGCGCGGACTGTAGGCACGGGGATTTACTTTCACCTTGAAACCGCGGATGGCTTGCGATGGCTTGGGGCAGTGATCGTCGGTAGCGGTTACGGTAAAGGAATATGAAATCTCACTGGCCTGTCCAACCTTGGTTTGCCAGCAGAATTCTGCTGTTTTTTCGCGGTCTTTGGGGTTTAATATTGTGAAGGTTGCTCCCGGGATGCCACGGTTCCATTTCATTTGAACCGTGTCTGGTATTGTCTGATTTGGTGTGAAGGTTTCGTCTTTACCATCTATCTTAAAACAGATTTTATCACCCTCACAAACTTTGTTGGTTGTAGGACCTTCTATGGTAGGCGCTTTGTTATAGCCGCAGTCATCTTTGACCACAATCTGCATGTCACGACGGGTTTTACCTACCCAAACCCATTTTTTGGCGGTGTCTCTTCTCCATTCTGTTACTTCAAGAACCAAAACAGCTACTTCATCGCATTTTGTGGGCGTAAAAACGAGATCACCGGAACTGGTATCAAGCCAAAAACCGCGCGGTGGCTTGGTACTGGTATTGGGAACGCAATCTACCTTGCCGGGAGGAATGCAGTAAGGGGTCACCGGATACTTGAAAGAGAATGGGCTGGTATAAGGCACTGACGTGCTTGGCACACCTGCAAGCGCTGGCACCATTTTGTATGACAGCGAATCATAGTCGACGGTATCCAATGCCCCATTGTTAAAATAATATGTCTGGTTACAACAGGCATAGGCAACCGGTACGTTGGTAAAAATAGGAGTAGTATTACACTTATTTTTACTCTTGTTTAGATTGCATACGTTTATGGTGGCCGTTGTCCAAAAATCAGCCCATGTTGCACCGGTTGTAATAGCCGCATTTCTACAGCATTGGTTATAGGAAATAGTAAGCTCACAATATGTTGTACCGAGACCGGAAGTAGAAAACGGCGCTTTACTTATATCGATGGTTGTTTCGTAGGTATGCTCTTCAACTCCTTCACCGGTATAGCTGGTATTTTGCGGATTACAGGGACTACTGGAGGTAGAACACCGTGGAGAGATATCTCTAATGCCTGTGCGGGTGAGGGACAGGTTTGTGCGGCTCGTCCCCATGCCACCATTGTTGCCTGCGTACCATGAAAGTATACTCCAGCTGGGTGGTGCGGATGCTCCCCGGCAGTCACGATAAAATTTGACAATAATTTTGTAGCGGCCATTACCAAGACACTGATATCCCATATCAGCGCCCATAACGTGGTCAGCCTTGAGTGTAGAAGACGGCGTCAACGCCAGAATTCCTATAAGCAGAAATACAAAACGGGTAAAGGTTTGCCTCATTACAACAAAAATAGTATTTCAAAATGAAAAAACATAAAATAATTAATATTTTTTCACCCGAATTAAAAATAATATTGTTAATCAGGCAATTGAGACAATTAAGCCTCCAAAAAATAATTCTTCAAACCTGCTGCAAATGCCTTTTTTAGCTCAATATCAGTCATAATGGAAGGAATAGCCGGTGCGTGAAATAACCGTGAATCATACACAGATAAAACATGGTTGTTTTTAGTAATATTCTGATCAAATGGCCACTCGTTTGAAAATATAATTATTTTTCTACAAAATTTCACTTTTTCAGCAAATTGTTCTTCTGAAAATTTACATATATCAATAACTTCAGCCAATTCCATAGTAGGTGCTTTTCCATCAAGTTGCGTAACCAAAAGCATGCGACCAAGTAAATTTTCAATGTCTGTAAATCCAGCTGCAAGCGTAGTTTTAAAATCAAGAAAAAAAGCTATTTGAAAAGTTGCAACGGTATCCGTTGTTTCATCATTGAATCCTGCCTTTTCAGAAACCACCATCCTAAAATCCGTTAATTCCCGATTATCCAGAAAAATTAGTTCGCTGAATAGCATTTGGAGTTCAAGCGGATTTTCCACATGCATTCCCGAAGTATCGATTTGATGTTCCATTTGAATTACTTTTGCTCTCGAAATGCTCCACAATATTACAATCAGAAATACCGAATTCAGCAGAATTTCTGAAGTAGATTTCAACAATATCGGTTTTGGCAAAATTTTCTCCGATCACATGTTTTTGGCAGACTGGGATGGCCATGAATGGACACGTCCCCGAATTGAGCCTTATGCCAATTTATCCTTAAGCCCGGCCACCAGCGCTATACATTACGGACAAGCCATATTTGAGGGCATGAAAGCTTTCAGAAACGGCGATGATGTGTTTTTGTTCAGACCCAAAGACAACTGGCGCAGACTCAATATTTCCGCGGAAAGAATGGTTATGCCTGAGGTTCCCGAATCCCTTTTCATGGATGGATTACAAACCCTCCTCAGTCTTGATAAAAGCTGGGTACCCGGCAATGAAGGAAGCGCCCTTTACATTAGACCTTTCATGTTTGCGACAGACGACTTTATCGGAGTAAAACCTTCTGAAAAATATTGTTTTTGTATATTCACTTGTCCCGTTGGCCCCTATTACTCCAAGCCTCTTCGTATAAAGGTGGAGGAGAAATACAGCAGGGCCGCGCAAGGCGGTGTGGGTTTCACAAAATGCGCAGGCAATTATGGTGCGGCCATGTATCCCACCAAACTGGCACAGACAGAAGGATACGACCAGGTATTATGGACCGATCCGTCAACACACACACTGGTGGAAGAAACCGGAACTACCAACTTTTTTGCAGTTACTGGCAGTGGTGTAATTACTCCTAATCTCCACGAGACCATGCTTGCAGGCATTACACGCGACAGCGTGATTCAAATTTTGAAAAAAGAAAATATTCTGGTAGAGGAACGACCGCTAACTGTTTCTGAACTTAAAACCCTTTACCATGAAGGCACGCTGAAAGAATTATTTATAAGCGGAACCGCGGCAACCCTTATTAATATTGAAGGCTTTGCACATCAGGGCAAATATTTTGATGTGATGAAAACCGGGAACACCCAAATTTCTGATTTGATACGTGCTAAACTTGATAGTATTCGTTTAGGAAAAACAGACAATGACTTTGGGTGGGTAAAAAATCTGATTAAGGCCTGAAAACTACCCCAAGACCAAACCCAAATCCAAACCGACTGAAGCTATTCCATTGAGCACCCGGTATTGACTGATACTGAACCATGGGCTCTGCTGATATGGCCGTTTTGGGAGCAACCTGATAATAAAGGCCTGCACCCAAGCGAGCGTCCATTGTAAAAGAACTCTTTTTCAGCACATCCATAGATTGCAATGCATCGCGGCTAAACATGGTGCCACTGCCCAAAGTTACTAAACCCGGCATAGCGGTAACAGATATACGCACCAAACTTCTGCCAAAACCCAATTGATACCTTACAGCGAGAGGAATAGAAACTATATTTAGCCTGTAAGAAATATTTTGGGCTTTGGTTATTCTTACATCTTTCTGTAACATGGTATCATAAACATAGGATGATATTAGCGCCTTGCCTATTCCTACACTTTCCATATAGCCCATACCAGCCCCGATATTGACCCCTCTACCCATATCAAACAACATAATGCCCTGATACTGAGAAAACCGGTGATTACCTGCTATGGTGACATCCTGACTTTCCCTGAAATATTTATAACCATTTCCTGCGGTAGCAACATTCAATTCAAAAATCGGATTAAATTTAGGCTCGCGAGGCGGGTAAAAAGGAACAAACTCCGGTATTACAGTACCTTCGGTCGGCATAATTTTGGCATTCTTTTCAATAGAAATACCTCGCCCTGACAGACGCTTTATCCAATCTGACAATTCGAGGAGTTTTCTTGTTTCATATAAATTGTCCGACAAAATTTGGTCTGAACCTCCTTTAGCTGATAATTCAAATCCACTGCCATTTGAAGTTGCGCTATTGACCGGCTTAATTCCTAAAGATGAGTTATTTTTCTTATCTGAAATGTCGGGCCGTTGAGCTTGTCCGGTCTTAACTGTAAACGCAGATTTGCTAATTGCTCCCGCCCTTGAAGTATGAGAAAAGGCAGGTTGATTGAGAGCGGCTTCATTGTTTTTAACCCGATAATCCCCGGATTGCTTAGCAGATGCATTCTTGGCAACCTTTCCTGCACCATTACCGGTGTTATCCGTATTTATTTGGGTGTTGTTTTCTGAGGTTGTGTTACCTTCTGAAACAGCCGACCTGAACAAAGTAGCGGCCGTAAGTGACAGCAGAAGCAGCAGCACACTGCTTAATGAAAACCAGAAAAAACCTCTGCGTTTATTTTTACGTTTCTGCATTACACCCTGAAAACTGGCTTTCCCACTTAGTGGTGTTTCATGATTATGCAGTGCATCCTTGAATATTTGATCCGTTTTGATCATGCGTGTATTACTCCTTTTTTTTCTATCATATCCTGAAGGGATTTTCTCGCTTTGGCCAACTGGCTCCGGCTTGTTCCTTCGTCAATGCTTAACAATTCCGCTATTTCCTTATGGGAATAACCTTCTATGGCAAACAGGTTAAAAACCATCCTGTAGCCGACCGGAAGCGATTCGAGCATACCCATTAACAATTTGGCATCCATGGCATCAAAGGAATTGTCTGAATATCCGATGTGCAACGCTTCATTGTCAATGGATTCTGTAAATTTACGTGATCTAATTTTATTAATACTCGTATTCACAACAATGCGCCTCATCCATGTTTCCAGGCTGCTTTGCCCTCTGAAGGCAGACATGTTATCGAATATTTTTACAAATGCTTCCATCAGCACATCCTCAGCATCCTCGCGGTTTTGACAATACCGAATACTCACAGTCAGCAATTTCGTGGCATACAAATTCCACAGCTGTTCCTGGCATTTCCGGTCTTCCCTTATACATCCATCGACCAACTGTTGTTCTGTCATATCCAAATTTCTTGAGGTTGAGCATTGTCTTCCTGTATATATGACACAGGGATACTGACTTTTGCTGCCTGAAATTCAAATTTATTTTAAATATACGAAAAAATAAGCATATTTCCAAATAATAAAGCGGAATAGTGGGCTTAAATTTGCCTACCTAACCTTGAGAAAATCGACTTTTATACTGGCTGCCACAATACTTTTTTTACCCCGGGTATTTAGCCAGAAAGCTGTTTCTAAACCTAAGGGAAATTCAGCGGGATTATCAGCGGGATTAAGTGTAAGGTTTACATTGGCTGAAATGGCGCAACAAAAATGGGCTGACAGCGTTTTAAAAACCCTTCCCCTACGGAAGCAAATAGGGCAAATGATGATGGTGGCTGTGTGGAGCAACAAAGACGCCGAACACATCAATGAAACAGAAAAACTGATTTATGATTATGGGATTGGCGGACTGTGTTTTTTTCAGGGGCACCCTCTTAAGCAAGCATACCAAACAAATTACTATCAGCAGATATCAGCCATTCCGATGCTTGTTTCCATAGATGCTGAATGGGGACTGAATATGCGGTTGAAGAGCCTTGCGAAATTCCCCTATCAAATGACCCTTGGAGCTGACGGCGATGAAGACCTGATTTACAGAACTGGCAAAGCCATGGGAATTCAGTGCAAACGCCTGGGCATTCACATCAACTTTGCACCGGTAGTGGATATCAACACCAATCCCGCCAATCCGATTATTGGCTTCAGAAGTTTTGGGGAATCACCTGAAAAGGTTAGTCGTTATTCTTCGCTGATGACCAAAGGCCTGCAAGACGCCGGCATCATTGCATGCGCAAAGCATTTTCCCGGACATGGAGACAGCGAAACCGACAGCCACAAAGGATTGCCCACCATAAAAGCTTCAATAGGTCGCCTGGATAGTGTTGAACTGCTTCCATTCAAAATCCTGATTGCAGAAGGTGTAAAAAGCGTAATGACCGGCCACCTGGCTGTTCCGGTGCTGGACACTGCTGTAAATACACCTGCCAGTCTCTCCAAGCCCATTGTAACAGATCTTTTAAAGGGGAAAATGGGATTTCAGGGACTAGTAATCACCGATGCGCTGAATATGAAAGGTGTGTCTTCATTGTACGGTCCCGGCTATGCGGAAGCTAAGGCAGCACTGGCAGGCAATGATATTTTGCTTTTCCCTGAAAATGTACCCCTGGCGGTAGATTTGATTGAGAAGATGGTGCGCAGCGGTGAAATTGACAGTGCTGAACTGAGCCAAAGGGTATTGAAAATATTGCTGTTTAAGGCTGCAGCAGGCCTTAATTCATATAAACCCATCAGTACGGCAAACCTTATGACCGACCTAAACACGGCGTGGAGCGCACCGGTTGATGCCATCACCATCTGTAAGGATGAATTTGGTTACCTACCGCTGACACCGCACACAAAAAAAAATACGGCCTGGGTAGCTATTGGCAAAAGCAACAACTATCCTTTTGGCGGCGCAATTCAGCCTTTACACAATGTAAACACATTTATCCTCCACAGGGATAGCAGTGAAGGCTACTTCAACCGCATTTTGGATTCCATACTTTTCCGTAATGAAAACATTATAATCAGCTTGCATGACCAGCCCTTGTGGGGAAGCAACAGAAATGTGCTTCCGGATGCAGTTATAAAATTTACAGACGCTGCCTTAAAAGCCAGACCAGGTGTGTTAGTTGTATTCGGAAATCCCTATTTGCTTCAGCAAATGCAAAACGCACCTTGCAGTATTGTAGCCTATGAGGATGGAGTATCCTATCAGGAGGCTGCAGCACGTATTATTTTTGGTGCGAATGCAGCAATAGGTCATCTGCCGGTAAGCGTTCTTCCTGCGTTTAAGTCGGGAACAGGAATTATAACCCAAACCAACGAAGCTGATTATTTGGTTGAAAGCCCATTAAAAAATGGATTTTCACGCGATTTCAGACGGTCACTTGACAGCCTGCTTGACTTTTACCGGCTGAACAAAGCCATGCCCGGTGGGCAGGTGCTGGTTATGAAAAATGGCAAAAGTATCTACAACCGAGCCTATGGCGGTTTTGAATATGCAACTTCAAATCAGGTCAGGCAATCCGACATATATGACCTTGCATCTATTACCAAAGCTGCGGCAACCACCCTTTGTGTGATGAAATTATATGAAGCAAAACAGTTAAAATTGGATGTGCATTTGCATACCTATCTCCCAGAGCTAAATAAAACCAACAAAGGTAAATTAACCATCAGGCGGCTGATGACACACAGTGCCGGCCTACAGGCTTTTATTCCTTTTTACAAGGAGGCATTAAAGGTGCCGGGGGTATTCAGCAAAACACCCGATGACATCCACAATCTGCAGGTCACAGATTCAATGTGGATGTGTAAAAGCTACACCGATACCATGTGGCAGAAAATTATTGCATCCGATGTAAAGCACAAAGAAGAATTTCTGTACAGCGATCTTGGATTTATCATTTTGGGGAAGATAGTGGAAAGGGTTTCCGGCATGACAGTCTCCGAATATGCACAAACGCATTTTTATGGGCCTATGCGATTGAAACGCACGCTTTTTAAACCCAATGGTCGCTTTTACAGTAATGAAATTGCTCCCACAACAGAGGATGATTACTTCAGACAACAACGTGTGCAGGGGTTTGTGCACGATCCCACGGCGGCTATGCTGGGCGGGGTAGCCGGACATTCAGGTTTATTCAGCAATGCAACCGAATTGGGTAAAATATTTCAGATGCTAAACAATGGCGGACAGTTTAATGGCAAAAGATACCTTAAAGCGGCAACGGTTGCCTTATTTGCCGCAGCGCAGAAAGGCACACACCGCGGATTGGGTTTTGACAAGCCCAACGGGCAGCCGGGTGCAAAGGCCAATATTTCAGATAAAGTGCCCCAGACTTTATTTGGGCACAGTGGATTCACGGGCAACTGGGCCTGGGCTGATCCCGGAAACCAGCTCGTGTTTGTTTTCCTGAGCAACCGCACCTACCCCGACGAAAACAATAAAAAACTGATCCAGGAAAATGTTCGCACCAAGGCGATAGAGATTGTTTATTCAGCGCTTAAGCCCTGAGAAAATCTTCCGGCTTAAGTCCACCCAGGTTGCCGCTGCTCATCAGCAGCAAAATGTTTTTGCGACTATCATCCCAGGCACCAATTACAGCTTCATGCAATGCTGCCGGATTGTTAAATTCGGTGCATTGGCCAATTTGGGCCGAAATGTGACCATATTCGGGCACAGGCATACGTTTTAGTTCAAACACATGGGGATCATACAGCACAAATGCATGATTGGCCGGTGAAAGCGTATTGCGGTAGCCGGGCAGAAAATCGGGTTGCAGGCTGCTGTAAGTATGCAGTTCAAAGACTGCGATGAGATTATCATTGGGATATTGCTCACGAACAGCCTGCACCGTAGCCTTCACCTTGCTGGGCGCATGGGCAAAATCACGGTAAATGACCGCTTGCTCGGATTCATACACTTTTTCAAGCCGTTTGGCAGTGCCTGAAAAAGTCTGCATGGATGTCCAGAACCTATGGCTGTCAATACCCAGTTCTGCTGCCAGCAATGCCACGCCTGATGCGTTTTGCAGATTATGTCTACCAAAGATGGCAAGCGGATAATCTCTGCCATTTACATGTACGATGCAACCTTCCGGAGTGGAGGTAAATTCAGGCTCCCTGTACGGTTGATTGAAGAATTCATTAGACTTGGCAAGTTTTTCAAGATCCGGGTCACCGGCATACCAAAACCATTGGGCATTAGGTTGTAATCTTTTTAGGAATATTTCAAACTGCGAAACATAATTTTCAAACGTGGGAAACACATTCACATGATCCCAGGCAACCCCGGTAAGCATAGCCAGATGGGGCTTATAAACATGAAATTTGGGAACAGGATGCAAAGCCGATGTAAGATATTCATCGCCCTCAATAACCATGATAGGCGCATCGCTGAGCTTCACCATACGCTCAAACCCGGGCAATTGTGAACCTACCAGATAGTCAAAATCGAGGGCGCAGGCTTTTAACACATGCATAAGCATGGCCGTGGAGGTGGTTTTTCCGTGGCTTCCGCCAATAACAATCCGTTTTTTATTTTCGGCGTGTCGGTAAACAAATTCAGGAAAAGAATAAATGGGCAATCCTAACTGTTGTGCTTTTAGGAGTTCAGGATTATCGGAGCGGGCGTGCATTCCAAGAATAATGCCATCCAGGTTTTCATGAACCTTTTCAGGGAACCAGCCGTATTGCTCAGGTAACAGGCCGGCGGCCTGAAGCCTGCTTTTTGCCGGGTCAAAAATTTCATCATCACTGCCTTTAACTTGGTGACCATGCGCCTGCAATTCCAGCGCCATATTGTGCATTACAGCACCACCGATAGCTATCACATGGTATGACCGGGTGTTATTTTCCATTATAACATCAAAACTACGCGGATGAAGCAGTAATAAAGGAATATGAGTTATTCACAATGGTTGATGATTGCCATATTCCCATTATTTTTGATTGTTATGTCCAGACTATCCAACCTACTTATGGAATACGGCGAAAGCCATACAAACAAGCTTAACAAGCGAATTCATTACTTGTGTGTTCCCGCCATTTTTTGGTCTGTTTGCGCAATGTTGCACTGCATAAAATGGAATACTGCATCCCCGCAGTTCCTCAATGGAATAGACTTTCCGGTTTTATTGGCTGTTTTGGTTTATTATTTCAGGCTTTCACCCGCTCTTTCCCTCGGTTTTGTTTTGTGGGGAGGTATATGTATTTTTTTGTGTGTTATGATTGAGATATATGCTTTGCCACTCATAGCTTTTGCGATAATAATATTTATCATAGCTTGGATAGGTCAGTTTTACGGTCATCATTTAGAGGGTAAAAAACCTTCATTCCTTAAAGACTTGCAGTTTTTGCTAATCGGACCTGCCTGGATTATGAATTTTATTTACAATAAGATTGGTTTCAGCATAGAATCCGACGGTTTAAAAAGCAACACAAATCCATGATAAATTGATTACTTTTGCACCACTTTTTTAAGCATATATGAAAGTTCTGGTTTGCATGAGTGTGGTGCCTGATACCACCACAAAAATTACCTTCACCAATAGCGACACTTCCTTCAATACGCAGGGCGTGCAGTTTATCATGAATCCTTATGATGAGCTTGCCCTGACCAAAGCGCTGGATATTGCTGACCCTGCAGGTGGAAGCGTTACGATTTTGCATGTGGGTCCTGCTGATGCGGAACCTGCCATTCGCAAGGCCCTGAGTATGGGTGCCACTGAAGCTGTCCGCATAAATGCGGCACCTACAGATGCTCAGTTTGTAGCAGAACAAATAGCTGCATATGCCAAAGACAAAGGATTTGATTTTATACTCACAGGCCGTGAAAGCATCGACTATAATGGCGGTGCCGTATGTGGCCTTTTGGGCGCTATGTTAAATCTTCCCAGCATCAATGTAATTACCCAGCTAGGTGTTTCCGGGCAAACAGCTACCATTGAAAGAGATATTGATGGCGGCAGAGAAATAGTAAGTTGCCCACTGCCATTTGTTGCCAGTGCCCAGAAAGATCTGTGTGAGCCCCGCATACCAAATATGCGCGGCATTATGGCAGCAAGAACCAAACCCTTACAGATTATTGAGCCTGTTTCAGGAGCCAATCATGTTAATTATTCCAAATTCGAATTGCCACAACCCAAACAAGGTGTGAGAATGATCAGTGCCGAAAACCCCGAAGAATTGTTACATTTGTTAAGAAACGAAGCCAAAGTAATTTAAAACCTATCTGATATGTCAGTAATCATATTTGCAGAAACCCGCGACCAGCAATATAAAAAATCCACCCTGGAAGCCGTTTCCTACGGCAAGGAAGTTGCACAAAAAACAGGCGGTAAGGTAATTGCCGTGAGTATGGGTGGTGCTTCTGATGCCGCATCCCTGGGAAATTATGGCGCCGATGAGGTTATTACCCTGCATGGTGCTGAATTTGCAACTTTTAGTCCTGAAGTTTATGCGTCAGCGTTTGCCGAAGTCTGCAAAACCCATGGTGGAAAAACCATCATTATTTCCAACACGTACAGCGGTAAAAGCATTTCAGGGCGTGTTGCGGTTTTACTGCAGGGGGCTCTGGCTACCAACGTAGTTGATTATCCCGATACAACATCCGGATTCCGTGTAAAAAGAGGTGTATTCAGCGGCAAGGCGTTTGCATACGTAGACATGCAGTCTGATGTGAAAGTGATTGCCATTACGCCCAACTCCGTAGAAATAAAAACGCATGGCACAAGCGCTTCTGTTTCGGCCCATCAGCCAACAGGATTGCCAACTTCAGCCACCAAAATAGAAAGCACACAAACTGTAAGCGGAAAAATCCCTTTGACCGAAGCCGAGATTGTGGTTTCAGCCGGACGCGGTATGAAAGGTCCTGAAAACTGGAATATGGTAGAAGACCTGGCCACGGCGCTGGGTGCTGCTACAGCTTGTTCCAAACCGGTAAGCGACATGCACTGGCGTCCGCACAGCGAACACGTAGGACAAACCGGCATTACCATTAAACCGAATTTATATATTGCCATTGGCATTAGCGGAGCTATTCAGCACCTGGCAGGGGTGAGCAGCAGTAAGGTAATTGTGGTTGTAAACAAAGACGCCGAGGCTCCTTTTTTCAAAGCCGCCGACTACGGAATCGTAGGAGATGCTTTTGAAGTATTGCCAAAGTTAATACAAGCAGCAAAAGCGTCAGCCACCAGCTAATCCATGAGCTCCAAAATAGCCCTGAATATCGTTTCCATACTACCTGCACATTCTCATGGTGCCTATACCCTCGTGCTGGGAGAAGAAAACGGGAACAGAAAACTCCCTGTTTTAATTGGTGCATTTGAAGCGCAGGCCATCGCCATGGAAATTGAGGGAATTAAACCCAGTCGCCCGCTTACCCATGATTTATTCGTGCAGGCAATGCAAGCACTGGAAGTGGAGGTGGAAGAAGTAATGATTACCGATTTACAGGAAGGAATATTTTTTTCCAAAATTCGCTGCAAGAAAGGATTTGATTCGTTTGAACTAGACAGCCGAACCAGTGATGCCATTGCATTAGCTGTTAAGTTTCATTGCCCGATTTTCGTTGACCCTAAAATAATGGATGAAGCGGCATATGAAGGCGATAAAACGGAAGTAGAATCCGTTGACAGCCCGGGAAGAATGGCGCATGAAGAACTGATACCCGGTTCAAAAACCCATGCCGGGCTGGAAGAACATAGCATGGAAGAGCTTGAAGCTATGCTGGAGGAAGCCATTCGCGATGAAGACTACACCCGCGCTGCCAAAATCAGGGATGAAATCAAAAAACGGACAAAATAACCTTTCTCTTTTAG
>VHBA01000054.1 GCA_016872175.1 Sphingomonadales bacterium
GCCGCTATCTCAGCAAACACGGGCGCTTTGTCGGTCATAGACTGCGATATTCCGGTAAGTGCGGTAATATTTCTTGGTATAGCGTAACCCGGATTTAGCAGTGTTTCATATACCTGCACGACCTTATTGCCATCGGTGATGACTGCGCATATTTCTGTAACACCCGAATATAGTGGGTTTCCGCCGGTGGTTTCTATGTCAACAATCGCAAACAAAGTATGTTGTTAAAAAACGTATCAAGTTTTGGGCGGTTAAATTAACAATGGTTTTTTAATTTGTCAAGAAACATGACTAAAAAAAGCAAAATATTTTTTCAATAACCTTTAATTATGCCCAAACAAAATATATATTGGGGTAATTTTGTATCTTTGCCACAGTGAATCACTGGCTTATAAAGTCTGAACCTTTCAAATACAGCTGGTCACAATTCGAAAAAGACCAATCCACTTTCTGGGATGGTGTCCGTAATTTTCAGGCAAGAAACAATCTTCGCGACATGAAAAAAGGCGACCTCTGTCTTTTTTACCACAGCAATGAGGGCAAGGAAGTGGTGGGAATTGCCGAAGTAATCAAAGAGCATTACCAGGATCCAACTACCGACGAAACCCAGTGGGTAGTGGTGGATGTGAAACCGCACAGCAAATTGAAAAATACAGTTACGCTGGCGCAAATCAAGGCCGACAAACGGCTGTCGCAGATTGGGCTCATCAAACAAAGCCGACTTTCTGTAATAAAACTTAGCAAAGAAGAATTCAATATCATACTTTCGCTGTCAGAAAATTAATGGAAGCTAGAATACTCATCAACCACCGACAAACCGAACTCATCATCAGAAGGTTTGTATTGCAGTTGACCGAGCAGCATGGCGATCTTGAAAACTGCGCCATTATTGGGCTACAGCCCCGTGGTGTGGAACTATCCAGAATTCTCATTCAAAAACTGAATGAACTGAAACCAGGCCACAAAGTCCGCTACGGCGAACTGGACAATACCTTCTTCCGCGATGATATTCGCCGCGGTGAAATTCATATGCCCCGCCCCAGTAAGATTGATTTTAGCACTGAAAACCTCAACATAATCCTGGTGGATGACGTGCTCTTCACAGGCCGCAGCATACGCGCCGGCATTGATGCACTTATAAACTTTGGCAGACCCGCCCGAGTAGAACTGATGGTGCTGGTAGACAGGCGCTACAACCGCGAACTCCCAATCGCTGCCGATTATAGCGGCGTGGTGGTTGACAGCCGCAGCACAGGCGAATATGTGAAAGTTGAATGGAACCCCAACCAAAACCAAACCTGGCTTTTGCCCAATAAAGGATAAACGATGCCCGCAACACTCATACATCTCCTCGGAATAAAAGGGCTCTCGGAAGAAAGCATACAGCAGATTTTTGAAACGGCCGACAATTTTAAACAGTTGCTCAACAGTCCGGTGAAGAAAACGCCGTCACTGCGCGATTTTACGGTTGCCAATCTGTTCTTCGAAAACTCAACCCGCACGCGGGTTTCCTTCGAACTGGCCGAAAAACGCCTGGGTGCAGATATCGTGAACTTTTCAAGCTCCACTTCATCGGTAAAAAAGGGAGAAACCCTCATCGATACAGTAAACAATATCCTCAGCATGAAGGTGGATATGCTGGTGATGCGGCATCCGGCACCGGGTGCCTGCATGTTTCTGGCCCGCCATGTAAATGCACAGATTGTGAATGCCGGCGACGGAACCCACGAACATCCCACACAGGCCCTTCTCGACGCTTATTCCATCCGTGAAAAACTGGGCTCGGTATACGGCAAGAAAGTGGTGATTGTGGGCGATATTCTGCACAGCCGTGTGGCCCTCAGCAATATTTTCTGCCTGCAAAAACTGGGCGCCGATGTGATGGTATGTGGTCCCAAAACCCTTATTCCACGGCACATTGCAGAGCTGGGCGTGAAAGTGGAGCACAACCTCCAGAATGCCCTGCAGTGGTGCGATGTGGCCAACATGCTGCGCATACAGTTGGAGAGGCAGGATATTAAGTATTTCCCAAGCCTGAGAGAATACAGCATGCAGTTTGGATTAACCCAAAACATACTGAATAAGCTGGATAAAGAGATTGTCATTATGCACCCCGGGCCCATCAACAGGGGCGTAGAAATCAGCAGCGAGGTAGCCGATGGCAACAACAGTATCATCTTACAACAAGTAGAAAATGGTGTGTCCGTGCGCATGGCAGTGTTGTATCTACTGGCGCAACATCAGTTAGAGCAAAGCAAATCGTGAGCTTGGAAACCAATCCTGTTTTAGTCAATCATACCCGTGGTGGTATCGTAGAGAGTTTTCACCGCGGCGTGGTGTGCATAGTAGATAAAAAAGGCAGCATCGTTACTGCTGTGGGCGATGTGCAGCAGGTTTGCTATCCGCGTTCAGCGCTCAAGTTGTTTCAGCATATTCCGCTAATTACCTCCGGTGCCTTCGATTATTTTGGATTTACCCTTAAAGAACTTGCCCTGATGTGTGGCAGCCACAATGGCGAAGCGATGCATGTGGAAATAGCACGGGGAATTCTTGCCAAAATCGGGCTGGGAGAGGAGAAGCTGGGTTGCGGTGCCCAACAGCCCACACACAAAAAGGATTTTGTGGCGTTGATAAAAGCCAATCTGGAACCCGGAGCTATACACAACAACTGCAGTGGCAAGCACAGCGGTTTTTTGGCCTGGTGTAAGTTCAACAATGCACCAACCGAAGATTATTTATCGGCTGAACACCCTTTGCACAAAGAAATAAAACGCATAACCGCTCTGTTTCATGAAATTGACGAGTCTAAACTTGTAACAGGGCTTGACGGTTGCTCAGCACCCATTTTCGCCATGCCGGTTTTGAATCAGGCCATTGCCTATAAAAACCTGCTTTTCCCCGAAAAATTTGGCGACGAAAACCTAAATCGGGCCTGTGCACTCATTCGTGAGGCCGTTACCACTTACCCCGAAATGGTGGCAGGTACCAAACGCTACTGCACCGATCTTATGCGTGTTACCAAGGGTAAAGTAATTGGTAAAACAGGTGCTGACGGCGTTTACAGCATGGCCATTCCGCAAAAAGGTCTCGGCATTTGCATAAAAATAGACGACGGCCGCATGGGGCCGCAATATAATGTTGCCCAACAGGTGCTGGATAACCTGGATGTGCTTTCAGTCGGGGAAAAACAAGAACTTCAGGGCTATTTGGTTAATGAGATAAAAAATTTTGCCGACAACGTAACCGGACAAACCCAAGTTACAGATATTTTGCAGCATTTTACATTAAGGGCATAATACATGGCAGTATTTATAGTAGAAAGCGATATTCCTGAATTAACACCGGCATTTATGCAACGTAACCGGACAAACCCAAGTTACAGATATTTTGCAGCAGTTTACATTAAGGGCATAGTACATGGCAGTATTTATAGTAGAAAGCGATATTCCTGAATTAACACCGGCATTTATGCGGCTTATTCCACAGCACATGGATATTGTTCAGCGCTTATTCTCAGAAGAAAAGATCTTATTATATGCAGTCAGTGAAGACAGAACCCGCTGGTGGTGCCATATTGAGGCCGAAGACGAGTCGGAGGTGATGGATATTTTGGCCCAAATGCCCATTATGCCCTACATGAGACCAAAAATACATGATTTGATGTTTTACAATATGGCAGAAATTGGCCTGCCTAAAATATCCCTAAACTAATGGCCATGACCCGCGAAGAACTGCTCAAAGCCATCGATGAAAAGTATCATGCCATGGGGCAAAACCCCGATGTGCATTTGAGTGGTTTATTGCATGCAGAACCCATAACCTATTGGGATTATATTCAGGTGGAAGCGTTGCTGGGATTGCAAATCAAGCGCACCAACCTGCCCGATGAAATGGTGTTTATCATGTATCATCAAATCAATGAGCTGCTGTTTAAAATGGTGCTGTGGGAAATAGGGCAGGTGAAAGAGCCCGGTTTGACCACCGCAAAATTTGCGGTGCATTTGGACAGAATCAGCCGATATTTCGATATGCTCTCGCAATCCTTCAGCATTATGGGCGATGGCATGGAAAAAGAGCAGTACATGAAGTTTCGCGACACACTCACACCCGCCAGCGGATTTCAAAGTGCACAGTACCGACTGATTGAATTTGCCAGCACGGATGTAATCAATCTGGTGGATGGACGCTACCGGAAAGGATTTGATGCCGCAAATACGGAAAACGCTTATGAGCATTTGTACTGGCAGGCGGCAGGTAAAAATTATCACACCGGACAAAAAAATGCTTTGTTGTCCAATTTTGAGAAAAAATACAAAGCCGAATTTTTGGAGGTGATTGATATGTACCGTAGTGGAAACTTGTGGCATATTTTCAAATCATTGCCGGAAAGCGAACGCAACGACGAAACCCTGGTGAAAGCCATGCGGCATTATGATTATACGGTAAATGTGACCTGGGTGATGGCACACCTGAACGCGGCCCGCAAATACCTGGGCAATGCGGAAGCCACCGGTGGCAGCGACTGGCAGAAATACATGCATCCCAAATACCAGAAACGCATTTTCTTCCCCGGTTTGTGGAGTGAGGAAGAGTTGACCAACTGGGGGCTGGATTTGGATTGAAGCATTTTCAATTTATAAATTACTGAAAACCAAACATTTTATTTAATTGTTTGTTGTCCTATAATGGCAAGCAACAATGCTTTTAATCGACTTTCAGTTTATTTACTTTCAGAAAATAGCAGGAAAAAAAGCGAGAGAATTATCCTCAATGTTGCCATTTTAAGTTTTGTAACCCATCTCTTATTAATTTTTCTTTCTGATTTTGGAATTTTACATATTGGTATAGGTAATGAACTGCTAACCAGCCCCATAGCCGCCATCTATACCCCATTCTCCTTCATTCTTATTTATGAAGTTTATTTGTTAATATTCTATTTGCCCAAATCATTTACTACCTATATCAGCAAGCAATATGAAATTATTGTTCTTATAATTATCAGAAGATTATTCAAGGATTTTTCATCGCTCTCCATCACCCCGGATTGGTTCAAAATAAAGTATGATTTGCAATTCACCTACGATATTATAGCTGCACTGGTGTTGTTCTTTTTGATATATTTATTCCGAAAAGAAGGGTTGAAAAGGTACAGCAATAAAAAAATGTCTGTGGCCGAATCTGAAGGTTTGTTGAGATTTATTAAAATTAAAAAATCTATCGCATCCTTATTAATACCGCTCATTTTTATTGTGTCTGTTTATTCATTGATAAACTGGCTGTGGATTGCCCTGGGCACCCATGACGGCGGTGGGATGAATGCATTCAGGAATATAAATAATGTTTTCTTCGAACAATTTTTTACCATTCTTATTGTAGTGGACGTTGTACTATTGCTTTTTTCTTTTTTTCATACCGATGAATTTCACAAGATTATCAGAAATTCCGGATTTATTATTTCAACCATACTTATCAGGTTGTCTTTTTCGGTGGAGGGATTGTTAAATACCCTTCTCATTGCTGCCGCTATAGTGTTTGGCCTTTTATTGCTCATTATTTATAACAAATATGAGAGCCAGTCTGCCAGACATACAGAATCAGATTTGGTAACGGAAGAAAATTGAATTATTTACGAATGCCCAAAACTTTCCTCACCGCCCGCTGGGAAAACCTCATCATGGCCAATTATTCGGTGCCGCCTGAGGTGCTGAAACCCTATCTGCCGGCCGGCGTGGAGCTTGATTTATTTAATGGAAAAGCATTTGTCAGCTTGGTGGGATTTATGTTCAAAAACACCCGCCTGTTCGGCATTCCCATTCCATTCATGGGCTCGTTTGAGGAAATTAACCTGCGCTTTTATGTAAAACGAATAGAAAATGGCGAAACCCGCAGGGGAGTGGTGTTTGTGAACGAAACCGTGCCCTACAAACCCGTGGCCTGGCTGGCCAATAAATTGTATAAAGAGCATTACACCTCCATTCCCACAAGACATCGCATTTCCGAACTCGGAGAAGAAAAACACATTCAGTATGAATGGAAGACAAACGGCAACTGGAATCAAATCAAGGTAACTGCAGCCACTCAAACTGAAGAAATGCAACCCGGCAGCCACGAAGAGTTCATTTTTGAACATTACTACGGCTACACGCGCATCAGCCCAAACCAAACGCAGGAGTATGAAGTACAGCACCCGCGTTGGCACATACATGCCGTAAATAAATACCGCATCCAATGCGATTTTAAAGCCATGTACGGCCCCGATTTTGCCTTTCTGAACAATGACACGCCTTCGTCTGTTATTCTTGCACAGGGATCGGTAGTAAGCGTAAAATGGAAACGAAGAAACATTTGGGAAAAGGGCTAATGTTTCCATTTTTTTTATAAATAATCAAGGCAGTCAACTTAAATTTACTTCAACATAATTAAAACAAAAAAGGTTGGCTTTATAGCCAACCTTTTTTAATGATTTCAGTGAATTTAGTTTGACTTCAAAAATAGTTGGTGAATGGATTCCTTTTCGTTGTAAAGGTTGATTATGTGCACACCGGATTTTAATTTATTCACATCTATTTTAGTGTTTTCCGCTACTTTTCCTTCAAGCAATTTCTGACCCTTTAAATCTATAATTTGAAAATCTAAATTTTTACCGGTAGTATTCTTCAGGTATAGGTAATCGGTAACCGGGTTTGGATAGATTTTAATATTATTGGCAAAATTCAAGGATTCAACATTTGATATTTCTTTGAAACGAACAAACTTGATATTGAAAGATGCCACTGCAGAAATTGAATCATGGTTTTCCTGATAGGCTTTAACTATCCATTTCAAATTAATTGAATCCCCAAGAGCAACCCCAAAACCGGCCAAAGCACTGCTAACGGCACTGGAAGTTAATGTTAAATCGTTGTTCTTTCCGCTGTTATTTGATTGTAAGGTTAAAAGTGGTTTCTTAAAGTCACCGCTTGGTAAGTCCAGGAGCCATACATAACGGGTAGTGCCGGTAGCTCTATCCCAAGTTATGGTAATCGGGGTTGGGTCGGCATCTTTAACTACAACGCGGGCATTATTAACAGGCGTCTTCAATACAAAGGGTGAAAGTCTGGGGATAATGGCATCTGGCCTAGCGTTCAACAATTGAATTCTCGTATCACCAGCCAGTGAAGTATCTCTGACATTATAAGCTTTTGAGGTTGTATTGTGTTTTGCCAGCATATATTCAGCAAAGGCATCTTGCTCTCTTCCTATGGCTGAGAAAGAGGAAGTGCCCGCGGTTTTAATCGCCGTGTCCAGATCAACTCTTGCTTTAACTACTGCTGGGAAAGGATAATTATCTCCGCCAACACTTGAGCCAGCAAAAGAGGGGTTTGCAAGGAAATTCAAAGTCACTATTTTGAAGGTTCTTGAAGTGTCTCCAACCAGTTTACCATATTTAACAATGGTATCAATGTGTTTGCCAAGGGTGTCAATGGTTACCATAGACCAAATTTTGTTGTTGCTTGCCTTGGTTGTGTCATAACTAAACGAAATGCCGCCTACCTGTGGAAACTGGCCGGGGGTTACACCGGGCTTGGTTGCAGATATTCCGTGTTCAATTAGTCGTTTAACGCCTGCCGCAGATACGGTTACAATTACAAGACTGTTGTTAAATCTCAAAGAGTTTTCTACATCCAGTTGGGATATATCACCAGCAGATTTTCCTGCAGAAGGATTGGATTGCGTTTTTTCTAATTTAACATCGCTTCCAACAGAATTAACATAACCAATGGCAGAACGAATACCTCCACCATTTTTCAGTGAGATGGATACTTTTGAATCATACTTTTTGGCATACCACAGATTGGCATCAGAAGTTACATTACCTAGATTTGTCTCCTCCGTTCTGACAAAATTTCTTCTTCCTTCTAGAAACACATTGGATTTGCCTAAGATATTTCCATCTTTAGACGAAATAACTAAACCAACCGCCTTGCACAAAGTTGAAACATTAGCCCCTTTTGTACCAGTAGCAAAGGCACTGGCTGTATTTCCCCAAAGCGCTTTTACTGTAATTGAGTCCGAAGCATAAACACCGTTTACAATAGAATCAAGTTTTTCAACCAACAATTTGCCGTTGACATCAAAGTCGCAAACAAAACGACCAACATATTTCCATTCACTGGTGGTGTTAAGAATAACCATTGGGTCGTTTGACTTGCTTTTGGTTAGAATCGGATATCTTTCGGTGGCTTTGTGGCCTGCCATCAATCTATCATTTCCATCAGCAGTATATGCATGGTTTCCACCGGAAATAATGATATCGACATTATTCAATAATGGGGCTAGTGCTTTCTCATTGGCAATTTGTTGTAAGTGTGCAAGTAGCACAATTTTATTGACACCTTCTTTTGCTATCAGCGAATCAATAACCGGTTGCAATATGCCTGCAAGTGCCGGCATGTCATCCACCTGAGGCCCTTTAACTGAAGTAAAGCCTGGCGAAGATATCTTTGCCAAAACTTGTGTAGTAGCACCAACAAGTCCTATTTTCTCACCGTTTCGTTCAATGATTACAGAAGGTGCAATGCCTTTTTTCTGAGAATTGGCAGTAATATTAACCGGCGTTCTAAATGCCGTATCTCTTAAAATTTGATTTGTGAACAAATAATTCAAGTTAACATCTTTACTAAAGTCAAGGTTAGAACTTACGAATGGAAACTGTGCACCCAACCATCTCTTATCAGCGCCGCTGCTTCTAATGTCTACACCTATCTGTCCGTTTAAATCACTTGTTCCTAAATCAAACTCATGATTGCCAAATGCTGAAGCATTGAAACCGATAATATTCATTATGGCAATGTCAGGGCGACCTAATGCCGGTCTTTGTGCCTGAGTTCCTTTGTAATAAGAGGATGCTGTGGATCTCAATGGTGTTTGTAACGATGGATCTTCACCTGCCGATAAAAATGGACCAGGAAGTACATTGTCACCGGATGACAAAATCAATGTGTTGGTATGTAAATCCTCCAGTTTGTCAACAACGGCCGCATAATTTGGAGCATCAACAACTGCGGCTACACCACTTTCCATATCAGAAGAATGCAATATCTGCATCTGGAATGTACTCTTTCCATTTAGCTGAATAATGGCAACTGATCCGGAAATTTCATTGGAAACCAAAAGTAAATCTTGTCCATTTGGGCTTTTTGATTTTGGGATGAAAACAAGACCTTCAGGCCCCAAATCACCCACTGTGGACAAATTGCCTAAGCTGGGGGTTACAGAAAAATTACGGGTATTGATATAGTTTACAAAATAGGGTTTGTTGGGGTTTGTGATATTGTATATCATAACACCGCCAATTCTCTCCAAACCAACAAATGCATAAGTAGAATCCAGTATTTTGCCTACAACTACAGCTTCAGGCTCAGGGCCTTTGTCATCACTTCTGTTATCTATTGTATTGCTCGTATGACTTGCATTAAAGTTGGCAGGATATAATACTGCCAATTTTTGCTCAAATTGATCCTTACTATCCCATGCCAGTTTGCCGGTTACTGAATTCCAAACCGAGAAAGACCTGGCTCCGTAACAGAATGCTGAATCATATTTGCCATCTTTGTTGAAATCGCCAAAGGCACGGGTAAGATTCAATCTGCCCATGGATGTTAATGCTTTAAGCGCACCTACATTGGTTGCACCACCAAATTTTGCAGTATCTACCACATATGCAGCGTTTCCAAATCTAATTTCTTCATTGTTGGCAGCACCCCAATCAGCCCTGGCATCGCCCTCATTTGCGGTTACCAAAAATGTGGTGTCGCCAATTTTATAACTTGCAATCGCATCAGGCATGTACATACCAAATACCGGAAAATTTCTAATATTGATAGTAGCTCCATTGTCTGAAGCATCCAAACCGTTTCCGGTTAAATTATGGTTCTTAAATCCTAAAGGTATTAGTTTGGTCACCTTGGCTGTTGTTAAATCAATTTCTGCAATGCAATTGTTCTCCTGACAAGTGGCCCAGGCAGTTTTTGAATCGTCCGATACGGTAATGTATTCCGGCTCCAAATCTTCAGCAATGGTAGAGTTGCGCAAAAAAGTTCCACCGGATTGAATCTTGCCTGTAATTTTAATTTTCCAGTCAATACTAGTTCCGTTAAAATCAGTAAAGCCCGCAGTTTTTACATCATTTTGTGTTAATGTGGCAATGCCTTTGGAAATGTCGATAATACTGATTGAGCCTTCTTTGTCGATAGTATAATCGCTGTTAGGCTCTCCTTCATTTGCTACCAATACCATTTTGCCATTGGGCGAAAAAGTGAGCATATCTGGGTTGGCACCAACATCTACCTTACTTATGAATGCCAATGTAGAAGCATTGAAAAACACCACATGACCATTTTCGGTTTTTCCCAGATTATTAATGACTGTAGCAGCCAAAACTCCATTCATGCAAGCAACTGAGGTCAAGTCAATTCCATAAGGTTTGATGGAAATGGTGTTGATTTGAACAGGATTAGCAGGTTTGCTGATGTCTACTACCCTGATGGTTGTATCAGGACCATTAGTAACAAACATTCTTTTGGATACTTCATCGTATGCAGATATCTCCGCTGCAGCTTTGTCGTAAATCCCTGTTGAATACCTACCAATAAATTGTGGATTAATTTGGGCCTGTGCCCCCATAAACGCTGTCATGAATGACAACAACAGCAGTAATTTTGTTTTTTTCATTTTGTTTTATATTAGTTGTTCAAAACAATCGATTCATCATTAGTATAAATTTACACTACTGTTGTTATAGATTTAATTGTCCTTTAAGCTAATAATTATTTAGTATTTTTATTTTAATAATTAATTATAATAAAAAATACAAAAAGATAATTTTACAAGTTTCGAATCATGTGTTCGAACCCGGTTAAATTCTCTTTTTGATATAGGCTTTCGTTAGAGCCAATTTTTCCACATGAATGCACTTATTTATTGAGTTAACCCCAAACATTTTATTAATATATGGGTTAATTGAATAAGGTTGTTTCAATTAAAATCATTGTTTATTAGTTCCCCAATATCGTATTTTAAGGATAATACCCGTGTTTAACCTAGTAGTTGAAGATATTGACCGCATCATCGAAATGGCCTGGGAAGACCGCACGCCCTTCGAAGCCATTGAAGCGCAGTTTGGCCTGCCCGAATCCGGTGTCATTGCCCTCATGCGCAGGGAACTCAAACGCAGCAGTTTCAACCTGTGGCGCAAACGGGTAAATACAGGCGTAAGTCAAAAGCACGCGCAAAAGCGCAGTGCCGATATCACACGGTTCAAATGCAGCCGGCAGAAAAGCATCTCCAACAACAAAATCAGCAAGCGCTAATGCAAGGCTCGTTTACAACAGACTATACTGAGGTTTTACGGAAAATCGCAACCATTGATCCCGTGGCTTACGGAAAATCGCGCAATTACATCAACGGGGCTGTAACGCGTTTGTCGCCCTACATTTCCCGTGGGGTTATCAGCACCCGGCAGGTGTTGGAAAATGTGTTGCAGCGCGGCTACAAATTGCCGCAAATAGAATCGTTTGTGAAGGAACTCTGCTGGCGCGATTATTTTCAGCAGCAACCCGTTCGCCACCTACAAATGCCCTCAGAAGTAATCAATGCCACCAGCGGCATCCAGGGAATCGATGCCGCCATACAGGAACTGAACCAAACCGGCTACATGCACAACCATTGCCGCATGTACACAGCAGCGTTGGTTTGCAATGTTGGGCAAGCGCACTGGCTGCAACCCGCCCGGTGGATGTATTACCACCTGCTCGATGGCGACTGGGCCAGCAACGCCTGCAGCTGGCAATGGGTGGCCGGGGCCAACAGCAGCAAAAAATATTACGCCAATCAGGAAAACATAAACCGCTACACCGGCACCGCACAAACCGGCACTTTCCTCGATACCACCTACGAAAACCTTGCGGTAATGCCCTTGCCTGAAGCGCTGATGCAAACCGAAAACCTGCAACTTCAAACCCAACTGCCGCCTCCCAGTCCCATTTCTGTGGACGCATCGCTGCCCACCTTCATTTACAACTACCACAATCTCGATCCGCTTTGGCACCAAAACCAACCCGGCAACCGCATTTTACTCCTCGAGCCCGATTTTTTCGCGCAATATCCCATCGGCAGCCATTGCATCAACTTCATGCTCGCACTGGCCCAAAACATTCCCGGCAT
>VHBA01000055.1 GCA_016872175.1 Sphingomonadales bacterium
CGATTTCGACATCAGCCGCAAAAAAATGGGGTTAAAAAGCCGCTTTCTCCACTGGATTGAGCAAAAAACCGGCTGGCGGGTGGGGGAGTATAGGAATTATATAATTGTCAAAAAATAAGTTTAAATGTATAATTGATTATTACCACAATTAGAGTAAAAATACTGTAGTTTTTAATTAGGCTGGTCGTTACAAACTTTAATCTTATTAACCACGCCACAGAAAATAAAATTAATATTAAAACAGGTATTAAGGGAGGATAAAAAGCAAAGCTAGAAGCAGGATCACCTTTCAAAAGAGACCAAAACGATCTTTGAATTCCGCAAGCAGGACAATCTATTCCAAAGAGCGATTTATATGCACAGGGTAACATTTTTAAATTCAATTAATAATAAAAAAAGTGGGTTCGATGACAAACCCACTTTTTTATTTATTTAAAATTACATCAAGGAGAATGCGGTTCCGCCAATGATTACTACCAGGATAATGTAGTAAAGGGTGTAGAGGCTGCCAATAATTGTACCAATAATAGACATGATGTAACCAGCATTTAATGCTCCATATCCGTCATAGCCAGAAGGATTTGCACGGTACATTTTGCGACCTTTTCCTGAAATTGATAATCCAATAATTCCAAGAATCAGACCTACGAAAAAGCAACTAAACACAATGGAAAGTATTCCCATTACGAGGGTTGCTGTTGAGTTGGGGAGGGACTGCTTTTGTTGTCCACCTAAGTTATTGTCTAAAGTATTGTTTTCCATAGACCACAAATATATGATTTTTTCTTATTATTGCAAATTGTTGAAATTTCTTTGTGTTGTTTGTGATTTATACTATTCCCTTGAGTGGCTTGTGCGTCTGTTGTACTTCATATTCGTCACACATTTTTAATATGAATTGAGGGAAAATGCTGAACTTTGATTGAGGGTCCCTAAAAATGACTATGTTCTATTAATTTATTTACCTTAAATGGATAGAATAATCTATAGGTATCAATAAAGATAAGGATAAAGCTACTGGGCTATAATCAAAGTATAATTTATACAAGTATTTTACAAATTCCCCCTAAAAATCTTTACCGCAATGGCCAATAGGATAACCCCAAAGAATTTACGGATGGTGAGCAAGCCGGCTTTGCTAATTTTCTTTTCCAGCCAGCCCGTGCTGTGCAAGGCCAGGTATATAAAAATGAGATTGGCCGCAATACCAATGCCAATAACCCATTCGTCATATACCGCTTTAAGTGAAAGAATAGTTGTTAAGGTTCCTGAGCCGGCTATGATGGGGAAGGCCACCGGTACTACACTCCCACTCGGTGCGTCAGGATCGTTTCTGAAAAAATCAATTCCCAGCACCATTTCCAGGCCCAGGATAAACATAACAATTGATCCTGCAAGGGCAAAGGACGCTTTGTCCAAGCCCAGAAATTGCAGAAAGTATTCTCCTGCCAACAGAAAACCAACCATCAAAACCGCACTGGCAAGTGTTACTTTTACCGGGTTAATTTGAACAGACTTTGAGCGAAGCGCAATGATTACCGGGATAGAGCCCAGCATATCAATTACGGCAAACAAGGTAAAAGATACAGTAAGGATTTCGCTCATTTTCATGATGCAAAGGTAGTTATATTAAAACGGGTATGGCCCCGTTTATGGAACTAACAAACGAATCTTATATTATCGCATATGCTTTAACTGGAAAGCATAAATCAATATGAAAATTCCAAAAAACAGAAAGCTGACTATAAACGTAGAACCGCTGGCTATGTTCCAGCCTGTAATGGCAAGTGATGCAAGAAGGGGAAGTATTTGCCCTGAGACATACGCGTAAAACCCCATTCTGTTCATTTTTCGCATTTCTACTGCCCCGAAAACACAGATTCCAACGCCGATGAGGGAGCTGATGGCATACAAATACTTATTTTCAAACAAGATTCTAACATTGTCCATACTTTTCAAATAGAAATTCACCATCATTTCATTGCCGGAGTTTTCTTCTGCTTTTTCAAGCATGCGTTGCAGGGGCTCCAGTTGCATTTCCAATGTTAGTTGAGGATTCAGGTATGTAACCGCGGTTATTAATGAATATGCACAACCAATGAAAGTTAAAATTGTCATCACTTTGATGGTCCTTGTCATTCTTTTAGGCTCAGCCTGCTGTTCTTGGTTAATTTCTTCCATAGTTTAGTGATTCAAAAATAGTTTAATTTTTAGGTAAACGGACTATCCGGTTCTTTCCGAATGACATTGTAAGCAAGTTTATCCGCCAGTGCCGGCCACCATTTGTTGATGAATACCGCCAGTTTGCCCTGCATAGTCAATACCAGGTAAAGCCTGCGTTTCTCTACGCTGTTCCATATAGCAGTGGCTACTTCAGCGGGTTGCATCAGTTTGCTTTCATCAAGGGGCGTTTCCGCCTGCGATTTGCCGTCTTTATTCAGTGCAGTTTTTCGTATGTTGCTGGCTGTGTAACCCGGACAGGCAATGAGCACATGCAGATTTTTCTTAATGTTCTCATTACGTAAACTTTCCAAAAATCCGTGCATGGCGAATTTGCTGGCGCTGTAGCCGGTTCTGCCCGGGAGGCCTTTGAATCCTGCTATGGAAGATACACCCACTACAGAACCTTTGTTCTCAAGTAGTTTGGGCAGCGCATATTTGGTGCAGTAAACCGTTCCCCAGAAATTTGTATTCATGAGTTGATGCAAAACTTCGGGTTCAGTGTGCTCAAAAACCGCGCGCATGCTGATTCCCGCATTGTTGAACAATACCTTTACCTTTCCGGGTAGGGTTTCTGCAGCCTCAATAAACTTCTTGCAATCTTCCTGTTTGCTCACATCGCCGGAAAATACTACTACTGCTGCGCCCAAGGTTTTGCAAACTGCTGCTACTGCATTCAGGTTTTCGGCATTGCGGCCCATGATTACCAAATCATAACCCCGTTTTGCACCTTCCAAAGCAATCGCCTCGCCGATGCCGCTTCCGGCACCGGTTATCAGCGCAACAGAACGGGCATTATCCGGGTTCATTGCCGGGTTTCCATTTGATCGTGCAGCCCACCGCGTCGATTTCTGGGTAGTCAACCTCCAGGCCATCCAGGCTATATTCCACAGCATCTTCGAGGTACACCTGCATGATGGCTGCTTCGTTTTCCCAATTGTCATCAATGGCACCGCGGTAAACCAGTTCGCGTTTGTTGTTGAACAGAAATGCTTCGGGTGTTCTCATAGCTCCCAGTTTCTTTATTACATCCTGATTTTCATCGAACAGATAAGGAAAGGGCAGGTCAAGTTGCTTGTGCAGGATCTGCATATTTTCAAAACTGTCCTGTGGGTATGCCTGTGTGTCATTGCCGCAAATGGCAACCATGCCAAGACTGTCTTCTTCGTATTTCTTGGCAAGTTGTTTCAGTCGGCCCCAGTATGCCTGGGCATATTTGCAATGGTTGCAGGTTACAACCATCAGCAGGCTGTATTTATCGGCAAAATCGTAGTTTCCTACCATTTGTCCGTCTACATTTTTCAGGTTGAAATAAAAGAGTTTATCTCCGGGTTTCATGCCGGCAAAGTTAACCAACGGAATAATAAAATCAGCGGACTTCAGCAATATCAGCTGAGGCCGTCAATTTCGCCGTTTACCAGCTTAATGTGCTGTGCCTGTGGTTCTTTGGGCAAACCGGGCATACGCATAATGTCACCTGCTATTGCCACCACAAAACCCGCACCGGCATTGATGACCAGGTCTTCCACACGAAGTGTGAAATCTTTGGCCAGCGGCCCCATGCTGATGTCGTCGCTGAAGCTGTATTGGGTTTTGGCTATGCAAATCGGAAGATTACCCCAGCCTAGTTCTTCAAATTTCTTGAGTTTGGTTTGGGCCGTGCCTGAAAGTTTAATGCCGGAACCACCGTAAACGCGTTTTACTACTTTGTCTATTTTCGTGTCGATACTATCGTTCAGGTCATATGCATAATTAATAGGACCTGAAGGGTTGTTATCAACCGCATCTGCCACGGTTTCAGCCAGCGCAGCCGCACCGGCACCCCCGTTTACGAAACATTCGTTCACAGCTACTTTCACGCCTTGGTCTTTGCACCAGTCAATGAGGTAGGTCATTTCATTTTCGGTATCCCATCCGTATTTATTGATACTGACAACGGCATTTTGGCCGAATGCCTGCACATTATTAATATGGTGCTGCACATTTTGCAGCCCCGTTTTCAGGGCATCGGAATTCACATCGCGCATGTTTTTCTCACCGGCACCGCCGTGGAGTTTGATGGCTTGCAGGGATGCTACAATCACGGTAGCAGCGGGCTGCAGGCCGGCCACGCGGCATTTGATGTCGAAGAATTTTTCGGCACCCAGGTCCGATCCGAAACCGCTTTCAGTTACCACGTAATCTGCCAGATTCAAGGCAGTTTTGGTAGCAATTACGCTGTTACACCCATGTGCGATATTGGCAAAAGGTCCACCGTGAATAATAGCGGGTGTGTGTTCGGTTGTCTGAACCAGGTTGGGCATAATGGCATCGCGAAGCAAAACTACAATACTGGAGCCAAAGCCCAGATCGCCAACGGTTACGGGTTTTTTGCCAGCATATCCCACCACAATGCGGTCAATGTGGCGTTCCAGGTCTTCCAGGTTTTCGCTGAGGCAAAGCAATGCCATAATTTCGGAAGCGGGTGTAATATCGAAGCCGGTTTCCGTAGGAATGCCGTTGGTGCTGCCATGCAGCCCACTTACCATGTGACGGAGCATGCGGTCGTTCACATCCAGTACACGCTTCCAAAGAAGTTGTGTGAGGGTGTTTTCACCGGTTTTATTCCAATAGCGGTAGTTGTCTACCAAAGCCGCAATCATGTTGTTGGCGCTGGTAATGGCGTGAAAATCGCCGGTGAAGTGCAGGTTGATATCTTCCATTGGCAGCACCTGTGCATATCCGCCGCCTGCTGCACCGCCCTTCATTCCAAAGCAAGGTCCAAGACTGGGCTCGCGCAGTGCCACCATGGCATTTTTGCCAATGTGGTTCAGACCTAGTGAAAGTCCAACGCTGGTAACTGTTTTGCCCACACCGGCCTTGTTGGGTGTGATGGCGGTTACCATAATCAGTTTGCCTTTTTTTTCCGATTGAAGATATTTCAATGGAATTTTGGCTTTGGTCCTTCCGTAAGGAATCAGATCATCCTGGGCTATATTGAGCTTTTGTGCAATGTCACCAATAGGTTTCAAAGGGGTAGAGCGGGAGATTTCAATGTCTGACTTCATGCTACGGCAATAATAGGATTTTTTTTAATTGGTTGGTTTATCTTTGTTGCATGAGCAAATGGATATATCGTGTATTTTGTGTGGCCAGTGTCATTATTATGTTTCAGTGTGCGGCCAGAAAAACCCAAAATGCGCAAAAAAATGTGTCTGCAGTACCGGATATTCAGGTGGGAGAACCACAGCCAGTCCAACATGAAAAACACTCTTTAAAAACACCTGAGCCACTACCTGCTGATTTGCAAAAAAGGCGGGAAGTGGCTGAGTCCATTGAGCACGGAGCCACCCAATACTGGTTAAGTCAGGGCAAGGAAATTCTGAATGTGCAATGTGCTTCTTGCCACAAAACAAAAGATCCCTTAAAGTATGACGAAGCCGGCTGGGTGAAACACATGAGCCGCATGGTTCCCAAAGCAAAACTTACCGAAGATCAGGCAAAATATCTGCGTGTATATACACTGACCCTTATTCGCACAGGCAGTTAAGCAGCCCAGGTCCTGTTTAGGCTTTTTTGAAAACGGGAACGGTGGAACAAGGTTCACCAAACATTAGGCTTTTAACATGTGGCTGCAGCAGACGGGTAATTTCAACGTATGCAGTTGGGCTGATATATTGATCTCCACAACCTTTAATCACAACCCTTTTATCGCTGTATTCATCCGGTTGAATCTTTGAGAGTGCTTGCATGAACAAAGCAGAATTGAGGGCTTCTTCACTGCCAAACAAAAAGAAATGGGCAATGCCCGTAAGTTTAGATCCGATGAGCATGTAGGCCCAGGTGGGTACAATGGCGTCGGCTGAACAATGAATAAAGACATTGGCATCCCGATACTGTTCCCAATCGTGGTTTTTTATCCAGTCTCTAAAATCTTTTTCTTTTAATATCAGTCCCATAAACAAGGTTTCTTTAACATCAATACCTATTCGTTTTCCGGGATGCAGGAAATTTTCCAGATTGAGGGTGATAATCCCACTATTGGCTACCCGGTTGACAATGCCTTCTTCCATGACTGATTCTACTGCAAATATCGGGCAGTTTTACTTGTTTATGTCAATTTTACTATACAAAACCCGTACCGGCCTGTAGCATTTCAAATAAAGCAATCATCTTTGCTGTAATGGGTATGTTTTTTGTGTTGTTTCAAACCATGCGGCTTAGGTTTTTTGTGCTTGGCTTTTTCTCAGTAGTTTTTTCATTGTTGCAAGGGCAGGTATTTGTAAAACCTTCTGCAGCCCTTATTATGCGCAGCACGGCTGTTGAGATTGCCCAGCAAAAGGATATTGATTTTATCAAAACCAATCTGGGCAAGTTTTATGGTATTCAACGTATCAGAATAAGCGGCCCTGTGGATGTGAGCAGGGTTTGCGATATTTTACCTCTGCTGGATGATTTGGACGAGGTGCAATTGCTGAAATTTAGTGGAACCCTGAATGATGAGGATGTGGAGCATCTTACCTGGGTAAATCAGGTAAGTATTTGGCTGAAAAATGGCCGTGAGGATCAGATTTTGTTTAATGATAGGCTAGGGAAATTAAATCGACTTACGCTGATTTTTGAGGTGGTTCCCGAGAACTATGACTTTATGCAAAACTGGAGGGTACGGGGATTAAGACTGATTGCCCCGTATGTAAAAAAAGAATTGCCCTTTGCCGTTCAGTCCGCATCGCGCATCAAGGGATTGAGGGAGTTTGGAATCAGTGTGGATGCCATTGGTGATATTCCGGTTGCGGTAGCAGGTATTTTGGCCCTCGAAAAACTCGTTATCACAGATAATCTGAGCTGGATGACTGAAAAATCTCTGGATGACTTGCCGGTACTGAAACAAAACATCGAAATAGCCCTGAATGGCGACAAGATACGTCGAATTGAGTTTCATTATCAAGCACAGGAAGCCGTTTTGATGCCTTGGGAAAATAAATATATAACATCCCTTTTTACCAATGCAAGAATGGCACCTTGGGCAAATTTATCAGGGGATACCTCCCAGCTAGGCCAATTTGCCAATTTTATTCCCTGCAGGCCCACCGAAAATGGTCGTATTCAAAAAGCAGCCAATCAGGGATTCCTTTCTCAGTTTTCTGTTGGAAAATACTATTTTGACGGGGATAATCAACAAGACATGGTTTTTTACCTCAATGCTGAGGCGGCCTTGCTTGTACCCAAAGGAGCCGTGGAGACATCAGATGGTAAATCCATAGAAAAGGATTATCAGCTGCAGTGCATACTGCAAAATAAGCCTTCCCGCTTTTTTTGCGATGGTTTTCCCCTGAATTATGACAGTGCAGGAAGGAACTATAACCTGGCTCCTGGTGTGGTTTTTCACATGCGTGCCTCACATAATAATAAAGATCTTCGTATAAAAGAAGGCTATTCCATGCGTCTTATGTTTTTAAGCCAAACCGATACGTCACATCGTTTTTATGCTTTTAATCCCGCACGAAAAAAATGGCAGCATTTTTATGATTACGATTATGACTTTGATGATTCTAAAAACAAACCAATCGATTATTATGCATTTTATGCCGGTAAAAAAACGGCTTTAGAGATATACCCTTCAGACAACGCAACACAGGAAATCCGATTTGAAACCGAAGGGTATTTTTATCTGCTGGATCCGGGTGCAAATAAGGTAAGTCTCGAAAACGCTGGCGGCTACTGGGTGGCTCCCGTGAAAGACAGAGCACTTGCAATGGGAGCATATAACCTGCGAAGGGGAAGAGGTCTGGTGGGTTTGAGAAAGGAATATGTAGACAAGAAAAAAGATAAAGATATTCTTCGGTTTTCGGTTTACGACAAAACTGAAACCTTGTTCCCGGAATTGAAACCACTGCAAAATTATCCGCTGGAAATTGAAAGTGCCATGGGTAGCCGGGAGTTTGGCGCTTTGTTTATACGTGGAACCTTATACGGTGATGTTCGTTTTAGCAGTGCAGGCGGCGCATGGTTTATGGATTTGCGCACCGAAACGGGTTACTGGAGATTTACTTTATTACAACCAAAAGATAAAGTTAAAAAATCAACAGCAAAATCACGGGCGCGGCAAATGGAATTTTTGGCCAAAATGAATAAATATGCTGAAATAAGGCAGAAAAAAGAACTGGCCATTATCGATTATCATTCGCGTTTCAAAGAATCTGGAATACAGCAGGCAAAACGTATGCTGATGTATGGACAGGTAAGGCCCCGCGGACAAACCGCCTGTTCAATTAACATAAGAAGCACAGGCACCTTTGCCTGGGCGCGTCCTGTGTCTGTTCCCGACACCGGAAGGGTAGACGTTAAATTTACCAATAATGAGGGTATTCCCATCGATGTTAAACAGGCTTGGGTGGCACATTACAAACCCTTTAATTATCGCTGGTATGGTGCGGCAGATGTTTTTGAGCTAAATATTGCACCCGCAAACCTGGCTTACATTGCAGCCAAAGATCAGGCCGGCAGAATGTATTATTTAAGTCCTGAAAAGTACCGCGCAATGGGTATTGAGAGTAATTCACTTGTGTTTTTGCCAATGGAAGAAGTGCCAAAGCAAATTCAAAACCTTAAAGAACTGGAAACCTTAATCGGAGCCAAATAATATGATATCCGGAAGCATACTGGTTGCCATCGTTGGTTACTTTCTCTTGTTGTTGGCCGTGGCATTCTACACCTCACGCAATGCCGACAGCGAATCTTTTTTTATTGGAAACCGCAACAGCAACTGGTTATTAGTAGCTTTTGGCATGATCGGTACGTCCTTGTCTGGCGTAACATTTGTGAGTGTGCCGGGCGAAGTGGGGAAAAGCGGATTTACCTATTTTCAGCTTGTGCTGGGTTACTGGATTGGTTACTGGGTTGTGGCATTTGTGCTATTGCCACTTTATTACAAACTAAACCTTACCAGCATCTATAGTTTTTTAGGTAAAAGGCTGGGAGAGAAGGCCCATAAAATTGGTGCTTCGTTTTTTATTCTTTCAAGAACCGTAGGTGCTACAGCCCGTCTGTATCTGGTGGTGAGCATTCTTGATGTGTTTGTATTCTCGGCGTTTAATATCCCATTCTGGCTATCGACAGTGGTGATTTTATTGCTGATACTGTTATACACGTTTCAGGGCGGGGTAAAAACCATCATCATCACGGATACTCTGCAAACCACAGGCATGTTGCTGGGGCTGGTGTTGTGCTTGTATGCCATCATCAAAGCACTGAATACCGATTTCAGCGGTGCCTGGCAAATGGCAGCAGATAATCATCTTACACAATTTTGGGTAACGGATGTGAGTAAACCCGGCTTCTTTCTCAAGCAAATTTTAGGTGGCATGTTCATTACCATCACTATGACCGGCATGGATCAGGAGATGATGCAGAAGAATATTTCGGTAAAAAACCTGAAAGATTCGCAGAAAAACATGATGCTAATGAGTGCCATTCTGGTAGGTGTAAACGCATTGTTTCTGCTGTTGGGAGCTGTTTTGCATGTTTATCAGGCAAAGAATCCGGTGATAATAGGCAACGGTGCTATGGCCGCCGGCGATGATCTTTTTCCTGCCTTGGCGCTCAGTGAGGCATTTTCCGGCGGACTTGGAATTGTGTTTGTAATTGCACTCATCTCGGCATTGTTTCCCAGTGTTGACGGGGCGCTCACATCGCTCACCTCCAGTTATTGCATAGATGTACTGAACATTCAGCAAACCCAAACCGATGAGGTGGCGCGAAAACACAAACGCATGCAGGTACACCTGGCTTTTACCTTGTTGTTTTTAATCATGGTTTTTCTGTTTAGGTATATCAATGATAAATCCATCATTCAATTTATTATCAAGTTTGCAGGCATTACCTATGGGCCGCTCTTAGGATTGTTTGCCTTTGGAATTCTTACCAAACGGAAAGTAAGGGAAGCATTCCTGTGGCCTGCATGCCTGCTGGGACCTGTGCTGGTGTTTGTGCTGGATCTGTTATGCAATCCTGCATACTACGAGCAGAAACTAAAACTCAAGCTGGGACTGGATGAATTGTCAGCCTCGTTGTTTCACGGATATAAAATTGGCCCTGAACTTATCGTCATTAATGGGCTTATTGTGTTCGCCACTTTGCGTTTTTTCTCAGAAAAACAGAATTTAGAGTACTAAGGTTTGTGTTGGTTTTCGCCAACCAATACACTTGGATTACATGTATCCCAGCGTCTTTAACATACTTTTATAGCTCTGTTCTTTGCTGAACAGGCGGAAATAGTACTCTCCGTTTTCATCTTTGTCAATAATGACATGCTTGGGTGAAGGTGTTAAACAATGCTGGATGCCACCGTAGCCACCAATGCTTTCCTGGTAGGCACCGGTATGGAAAAAGCCAATGTACAGCGGGTCTTCTTTGTCGTATTGAGGCAGGTAAATGGCGTTTACATGTTGCTCGGAATTGTAATAATCATCACTATCGCAGGTGATTCCACCCAACAGAACCCGCTCGTATTCCTCTTCCCAGCGGTTGATGGGCAGCATGACAAACTTTTTGTTGATGGCCCATGCATCGGGTAAGGTAGTCATAAAGCTACTGTCAATCATGTTCCACTTTTCGCGGTCGTTTTGCGGTTTTTGATCGAGTACACGGAAGATGGCTCCGCCGGACTCGCCTACAGTAAATGATCCGAATTCTGTAAAGATATCCGGCTCGGATATGCCGTTTTCGGTGCAAACCTGTTTTATCTGCGATACGATTTCTGTTGCCATGTATTCATAGTCATACTCGAAGGTCATGGAGTTTTTTATGGGAAAACCACCGCCAATGTTGAGGGTGTCGAGGGTGGGGCACTCTTTTTTGAGTTCGCAGTAAACCTTAAGACACTTGTGTAGCTCATTCCAGTAGTAGGCAGTGTCGTAGATGCCGGTATTGATAAAGAAGTGCAGCATCTTCAGGTTCACATTTTTGTTCTTTTTGATTTTGCTGCGATAGAAAGGCAAAATGTCTTTATAACCAATGCCCAGGCGGGATGTGTAGAATTCGAATTTGGGTTCTTCTTCTGATGCAATGCGAATACCGCAGGTGAATGGTGCGTTTACCTGGGTTTCCAGTTGTTCTATTTCGCGGTAGTTGTCGATTACCGGAATTACGTTGGTCCAGCCGGTGTTTATTAGATTGGCGATGTTTTCTATATACTGTTCGCGTTTAAATCCGTTGCATACAACAAACTTGTCTTTGTTAATCAGGCCTTGTTCGAAAAGACTTTCAAGAATGTTGATATCAAAGGCGCTGGACGTTTCAATATGTACGTTATTCTTTAGTACTTCTTCAATTACATATTGAAAGTGATTGCTTTTGGTGCAGTAGCAATAATAGTATTTGCCCTGATAGTCTGCCTTTGCTATGGCTACATTAAACCAGGTGCGTGCCTTCTGAATATTCTCCGATATCTTTGGTAAATAGGTGAATTTTAAAGGTGTTCCATACTGATTTATTAGCTCCATTAATGGAATATTATGGAACATTAGGTCATTGTTGTCATCAAGTTTAAACTCTTCTTGTGGAAAGTAAAATGTCTGGTTGATGAGGTCAATGTATTTGTTTTTCATTTTATGAAATGAGTTTAAATTAAAGAAGATTGCAAAAGTAAGTGAGATGAATTAAAAAAAATAATTATAAGTAACTGAATTGGATTGGTATTTTTTGAAAAATTTAATTTGATGAATCTTTTTACACAATTGCTTAACACTTTACCGGCAAATACGCATGGTTTCCTAAATTTGCAGTATAAAATCATTCTAAAAAGCCATGTCAAAAATTAGCGTAATCGGTGCCGGAAACGTAGGTGCCTCCTGTGCAGAGTACATCGCCATGAAGAATTT
>VHBA01000056.1 GCA_016872175.1 Sphingomonadales bacterium
ATGCCATGGGAAAAGCCATGCCCATTTTTAAGGATGCTGTAATGAATATGTCTTTTTCCGATGCCATGGGAATCCTGCGCGGTGGCAACGGCGCGGCAACCCAGTATCTGAAAAACACCACATCAGTTGCCCTGCAGCAAGCCTTTAAACCGGTTATTCAGCAAGCGCTTAACGATGTGAAAATTACCGAATACTGGAATCCCATTATTCGTGAAATTAACAAGCCGCTGAATAAAACCCTGCTGGGCATCAAACAGGATATTAATCCTGACCTGAATGCCTATGTGACTGAAAAGGCCAGCAATGCCCTGTTTCAGGAGATAGAACAGCAGGAGAATGCCATCCGCGCAAATCCGGTAGAACGGGGTACAGCCCTGCTGAAAAAGGTATTTGACTACGCCGACAGCCAAAAAAAGTAAAGTGGGGACGATTACGGCAACACTGTTTTTTATTTAATTTTACCTCGTGAGAGGCTTATTCCTTCTGTGTGCTTATTTACTTGCAATCCAAGGGTTGTTTGCCCAAGATAGAGGGCTTTCACAAACCATAAGCTACACCGCGACATCGGTGTCTTTTCAGGCAGCCATTTCAGGGTTTGAACAACGCATTGGAATGCCTTTCCAATATGATGCTGCGCTGGCTCCGTCAGCCGATAAAAAATTCAGCTTTAGCTACCAACAAGTGCGCGCCTCGCAGGCCCTTCATGATTTTCTGGCTACAGCCGGATTGCGGTATGAGGCAATTAATGGACAGCTTTTTTTGAAAAAACGGCTTCCCCAAAACCCGGATGCAGGCTATCGCATTTCAGGTAGGATTTTATCTGTAGGGAATGGAGAGTTTATCGGAGCCGCAGTAGTGGGAACCCCGCAAAACCGCCACATGACAACAACTTCAGATGCAGGATTCTTCAGCCTGCGGCTTCCTGCCGGAATGCATATATTGCAAATCACCTATCCCGGGTATTTCCCCATTTTTGATACACTGAACATTGACCGCGATTACAACCTCCAGTACGAAATGCTGAAGCATGGCACAACATTGGATGCCGTGCTGATTCAGGGGCTTAAAGGCCGGGGCTTACAGTCGGTTGTTCAGGGCCAGACAGACCAGCATGAAATGAACCGCATTCGGCTGGGCTGGATGCCTCAGTTGCTCGGAGAACCGGATGTGGTGCGCACATTGAGTATGCTGCCCGGTGTAGTGGGCGGAAGCGAAGGCATGCTGGGCATGTATGTGCGCGGCGGAGCCGCAGATCAAAACCTTGTGCTTCTTGATGACGTACCTGTTTTTAATAGTTACCATCTTTTTGGTGTGTTCTCCGTTTTTAACGACGATGCCCTGCGCTCTGCACGGCTGCTGAAAGGAAGTTTTCCTGCACGCTACGGCGGACGCATGAGCAGTGTAATCTCAGTACAAAGCAAGGAGGGTAACCGTAAACAACTGAGCGGCATTACCAATGTAGGCCTGCTCTCAGGGCGTGTTTTTTTAGAAGGACCCATTTGGAAAGACCGCACTACATTCACGCTTTCCATGCGCAGAAGCTACATCGACTTACTGGCTGCACAAGCCGCATCCATTATCAACCTCAGTGACAGTATCAATCCCAACAATATCTATTATTTCGGGGACATTAATGCGCGGATTACCCATCGTTTTAACAGTAAAAGCCGCATCAGTGTGGGTATCTATGCCGGTCAGGACATTGGTGGTCTGAGTGAATATTCTAAAAATGAACAGTTGGAGATTAGCACAGAAGAGCGCAAAAAGCAATTAACAGGGTGGGGTAACCGTGTAGCCGGCATTAAATGGAATTATCAGGCCCGAACCGGGCTGGAGTGGATGCTTAGAGCCCATATTACACGCTATAGCTATGAATACAGCCGTGAATTTTCCTTTCAAAGGGAAAGTAAGTTAAGCCCATTAACCAATATTGATGATTACACCCGCTACGAACTGGAAAACGGCATTCAGGATATGGAAGCAGCCTGGGAAATGCGCCTGCGCATAAAGCCGGGTTGGGTATGGGAACATGGATTTGGGATAGCCAATCACAGGTTTATTCCCGGAAACAGGAACCAATACAGCCGCATCAACAATACAGAAAGCAATCTTGTTTTTAACGATGCCCGGCCAAATGTACCTGAGTATTTTACCTACAGCGAGTTTCAGTATAATGGTAATCGGCGCTGGTCCGGATCTGCAGGCCTAAGGCTTGGCAGCTTTAAATTGCCCGAACCCTACTATTTTGTGATGCCCGAACCCCGGCTCAATCTAAAATATAAACTAGGAAGAAACAGCTTCCTGCATGCCTCTGCTACCCGTAACCGACAGTTTTTTCACCTGCTGAACAACCTGAGCCTGGGACTTCCAGGTGATATCTGGGTTCCCAGTAACCGGCAGTTCCAGCCGGGCAGGACCGATCAGCTGAGCCTTGGCTATGCACAAAGCAAAACATCATGGTCATTCAGTTCGGATCTATTTTACCGCAGTTTCAGTAATATTCTGGAGTATAAAGACAATGCCGGCTATGTTACCTCAGGCAAAAACTGGGAAGATGCAGTAACTTCAGGAAATGGCGAAGCATACGGACTGGAAATGCTAGCCGAGAAAACTTCCGGAAAACTGAACGGCTGGGTAGCCTACACCCTGATGTGGAACAACCGCTGGTTTGCAGATTTAAACAACGGACAAACCTTCCCTGCCAGGTATGACAGAAGACACAATGTTTATTTGGCGGGCGTTTACCACTGGAAGCCCAATATAGACATCAATGCCTCGTGGACATTCAACAGTGGCTTTGCGTATACACTGCCGGTTGCCGTTTACAGCTCACCCACACCCAATGACCCCTACCGCGATATTTTCGTTTACGGAAACCGCAATAATGCCAGGGCCGCAGATAACCACCGATTGGATATCAGTATTACCCTGCAAAAACTGCACAAAACATATACCCGTCACTGGACATTCGGCGTTTTCAACGTATACAACCGCTTCAACCCTTTCTACATAAACCCGGGCTTCGATAAACTGGGCAACCGAAAGCTTTACCAGGTAAGTATGTTACCCCTATTGCCCAACATCAGCTACAAAATAACGTTTTGAGAATTCGTAGGCTACATATCGCAGCAATGTTCTTTTTAAGCGGATGCGTAAAGGAAATTCCCTACTACCCGGGAAATCTTTCAGCACCGGCACCTGCAGTGCATTGCTTTATTACACCCGATAGTATTGTATCGGCTGATTGCAGGCTCACTGCACCCTTTGGCAGCAAAGACATGCCCATAGCCAATGCATATTTCTCCATCCTTAAAACAAATCAAGCCAAAGACACCACCATCTACAAAGGAAATGGCATTCACCTGTTTGGCTCCAATTCCCTGAACGCCGGCGATACCTTTATTTTCAAGGGCAATGTGAATGGATACACATTCAGTATTTCGGAAATTGTTCCCGGAGATATTACCATTAACACCTTTGATACAACCAGGCAGCTAATACCCGGTATTGGCCGTGCTTTTTCGGTTGCCGTGAGGTTTGACGATGACGCTGTTTTAGAAAATCATTACCGCTGTTATCTGTACAAAACCGGTTACAAATACATTTATGATTACACCGGAAAGCTATCAGACAGCTTTTTACAGAAAGACCTTATTTCACTCTATTCGGATGACCTTGCCGCAGTGGACAATGACTATAATAACTACAGTTCGCGCGAAGTACTTTTCTCGGATGCCACGTTCAACGGGGTAAAAAAATACATGGTTTTTTACACTGCTGATCCGTTGCTGAAAACAGCTGCTGAAAGGCCCACAGGTATTGAGTTTCACCTGGAAAACATCAGTAAATCCCTGTTTAACTTCTACAATACCCGAAATGCCCACATTTGGCAACAGCAAAGCATCAGCCAGTTACCAGGCAAAATCATGGGAAATGTGCCCGGTGCGTATGGTGTGGTGGGGGCCTATACAGGGGATTACAGAAAAGTAGTCCTCAGGCGCTGATATTTTTTGTAGCAGGGTTGCCCGAAATAACTTCAACAAGCCACTGATAAAACCCATTTATTTCAGCTAACTAATTTTATATAAATATCGTATATATTTGATATATTGTTATTTAAATAGTCTATTTTTTCGCTTTCCAGCGGATACTTATTGTACTTTTAACAATAATCTTATTGTTTTTTTTACAATATGATTGGTTTTTTCTACCTTTGTTTGTGAATTAAACTTAAACAAACATGAAAAAAATTATTACCGCTTCATTCCTGAGCGCTTTCTTCACAGGCCTGATGGCTCAAAAGAAAGTTACTTTTCAGGTTGACATGAACAACTATGCCGGGGGCTCATTCACAACTGTGTACGTGAGTGGCAATTTCAACAGCTGGTCGGGCAACAGCAATGCGCTCAGCGACGCTGACAAAGACGGCGTGTGGGATGGCACAATCGACATAACCGATGATTCCATTGAGTACAAGTTTACCATGGACAACTGGTCAAAGCAGGAGTCGCTGACTGAAGGTAGTTCCTGCACCAAAACCACTTCAGGCTACACCAACCGCTTTGTCAAGCTGACCGGCAACACAACCTTAAACAAAGTGTGCTTCGAAAGCTGCGCTGCCTGTTCATCCGTAACCAAAAAATCAGTAACTTTTAATGTGAACATGAAGCAATACGGCAGTTCCTTCACCAAAGTGTATGTTTCGGGTGACTTTAACAGCTGGTCAGGCAATAGCAACGAGCTTACCGATGCGGACGGCGACAAAATTTACAGCGGTACTTTTGATATTACCAAAGACTCCATTGAATATAAATTTCAGGTTGACAACTGGGCTGCAGATGAAAAACTCACTTCTGGAAGCGCCTGTACCAAAACCACTGGAGGATACACCAACCGTTTCACGAAGGTTTCTGGCACCAAGGTTCTTAACAATGTATGCTGGGCCAGCTGCAGCGAGTGCACCAATGATATTACCTTCAAGGTAGACATGAATAAACACAAAGGTGCAGCTTTCACCGGTGTATTTGTAAACGGAAACTTCAACGGCTGGTGTGGCAACTGCAACCCAATGGCAGATGCTGATAAAGACGGTATCTGGGAAGTGAAATTGCCCCTGCCTCAGGATTCAATTGAGTTCCTGTTTACCCTGGATGGCTGGGCGGTCAAAGAGATGATGAAAGAAGGTTCATCCTGCACCAAAACAACCGCAGGCTACACCAACCGCTTCATGAAAATCACCGGCAACGCAATTCTCGATGCTGTGTGCTTTGAATCTTGCGTAAGCTGCGCAAACACCAAAGAAAAAGCCAATGTTACCTTTAAGGTTGATATGAGCAAATACACATCTTCATTTACTGCCGTAAACCTGAATGGCTCATTTAACGGCTGGTGTGGTACTTGCAATACCTTGACCGATGCCAACAATGACAAGGTATATGAAATCACCCTTCCCCTGAACGCTACAGACACATTTGAATATCTGTTTACACTGGACGGCTGGGCAACCAAGGAAACATTTACCGGCGGCGAAAGCTGCACCAAAACTACAGGTCAGTTTACCAACCGCATGGGCGTGGTAAAAGCAGACACCACACTGCCCGCTGTGTGCTGGGAAAAATGTGTAAGCTGCGCTACTTTGGGCAATACCGCAATCACAGCCAATGGCGTGAAGGTATATCCCAACCCTGGTAACGGCTTGTTTGTGGTAAATGCAATGTTCAGCAGCATGACATCAGGAACAATCGAAATCATGGACGTTGTAGGCCAAAAGCTTTACAGCAAAGGATTCAGTGGCAACAGCATCAACACCGAAATCAACCTGAACAGCGCTAAACCAGGCATGTATCTGATGGTGATCAACACCGCAGAAGGCAGCTACCAGGAGCGCATCTTCATCAACAGCAAATAATCATTTGGTTTGATATACAAAGAGGGAGGCCTAGTGCCTCCTTTTTTGTTTTATGGAATATACTCAAACGAGCGAACCACCACTTCCACGGGCTTTCCGTCAGAAGGGGGCAAACCATTCAGCAGCCACAAATTCATACGTGCACGTGTGGTGGCACCCGGTGCCGGAATTATGATGGGATTAGAAACGTTGCCACCCTCAATCTTGGTTCTAACCGGATTGCTCAGGTTAAAACTCCAGCTTGCCAGTGGGTTGCCTCCCGGATAAACTGAGCCTGTGTATGAATTCCACGTAACCTGATCTGCACGCCATGTAAACAAGTGTGTGCTCGGCTGTTTCAGTTTGCTTACCTGCATGACAGGTTTGAAAGACCGTTCACTGTAGGCGATGGGATTATCGAAAATTACAGGCTGAACCGAATAGGTGAGTGTAGAACTGTCGCCGGCCTTAAACCATTTGGAAAACTCAATATCAACCTCACTGTTTGCCTGCTCTTTGAAAGAATTATCATCCCAGGTAAACAACCCTAAAACCACACGCTCATTGAAGGTTGCCACATCGCTTTCCAGGCAAAACACATAGGTTCCGTATCCTGAGTTTTCCGTACATATTATCTCACTGCTTTGCCACTTGCCATTTATTTTGGCAATACGCAGGTGCAGATAGCCCTTACTGTCTACCCATACCATGCTGTCGCTACCGTTAAAATAATTGGGGCCCGGCCCCACAGGCCCCGTGCTGGATTTGATGTTCCAGCCATAGCCTGAAAACACAAGGTCACCGGAATCGCGAATAATCCTGTTTTTGTTGTCAGGCGGGTCGGATTGCTTGCAGGAGTATATCGGTGAAAGCAACAGCACTGCCAATGCAGGAATGATGTAAAATATTCTGGTCATCAGGGTTTGTGGTTAAGGGTTACGGTTTGATGTCCGGCACGGAAAACAATAGTGCCGGATGCTTTAAAGGGTTTCATATCGGCGCCTATGTCTCCCACATCGGAAAACGGGACTTTTAGGTTAACAGCGGCATCCTGGCCGGGTTTTAGGTTTATTTTGGCAAAGGCGCATAGTTTTTTCTGGGCGGGTGTAACAGGGGCATATTCATCACGATAATACACCTGCACCACTTCTTTACCCTCTATGCTTCCTGTATTTCTTACAAGAACCTGGATAACAAATGTGTCATTCACAGGCTTGACGCTCATGCCCCAATAATCAAAACGGGTATAGGAAAGACCATGTCCAAAATCATACAGGGGATTGTATCCACTGCTTCCGAAATTGATATCATTATCTTCGGTACGTTTGTGGTCGTAGTGTACAATATCTCCCGATGAACGCGGATAGGTAAAGGGCAAACGGCCTGAAGGATTGATTTTGCCATACAATAAGTCCGCCAGTGGCTTTGCGCCTTCTTGTCCTGGAATGTAGGCATGCACCACTGCACGGCTCAATTTATCCAGATCTGTTATGATGCGCGGCCTTCCCAAAAGCAACACCAATATCACAGGCACTTTTCGGGCTTTTAACGATTCCAGGGCCTTGCGGTCTTCTTCGGGAATGGTAATGGCCAGATCATCAATGTTACCGGGGATTTCCGTGGCAGGGGTTTCGCCCAGGCAATAAAGAACAGCACCCGGGAAGCGTTTGGCTTTACGCGCAAATTGTGGTGTTACTTCCAAAACATTTTCCTTGCCATATCCGGCTTGCAAAGCCTGCAGTATGGTCATTTTGTTGGGTTCGTTGAACCTTGCATCTTGTCCAAGCCAGGTCTGAGACCAGGCCCCGTTCAGGTAATTGAGGCTGTTGGTGGCGTTCCCCATCACCCATACTTTGGTTCCGGGTGATAACGGCAATACATCTCCCTCATTTTTCAGCAGGGTTATCGATTCGCCTACGGCGTTATAAGCCACACGGGCAAAGCTGTCTGAACCAAACAGCGGATAACCGGCCTGCATTTTTGAATTGGCCATATTATCAAGTCCCAAATCCATTTTGAGTTTTAAAATTCGCCTTACGGACATATCCAGGCGGCTTTCGGGAATTTCACCTGAATTTACCAAATCCAGTAACAGTTCATTGAACTGAAAATCATTGGGGGTCATGCTCATATCAATACCCGCCATCACCGCCATTTTCACGGCATCTCTCAGCGTTTCGGCTACTTTGTGTGTGGTGTGCAGCTTGTATACATCTTCCCAGTCGGTAACAGCCACGCCTTCAAAGCCGAGTTCATCTCTTAGCAGGGTTGTGAGGATGGGATAACTCGCATGAACGGGCACCCCGTTTAGCTCGCCTGAATTAATCATCAGGGTTTTGGCTTTCAGGCGTATTGCTTCCTGGAATGTGGGCAGAAAATACGCCCTCAGTTCGCGTTCCCCAATCCAAACGGGGGTGCGGTCCTTGCCACTAAACGGATAGCTGTAGCCCAGAAAATGCTTCATGCAGGCTGCCACCTGCTCATTTCCGAAGTTGTTGCCCTGATAACCTGAAATACAGGCATTTGTCATCTTTTTGGCCAGACACACGTCTTCGCCGTAGGTCTCGAAAAACCTTGACCACAGGGGCTGTCGGCCAATATCCAGCACAGGTGAAAAATTCCAGGGAATGCCCGAAGCTCTGGTTTCGTAGGCAGTTATACGTGCTGCAGCCTTTACCAAATCAGGGTTCCAGGTAGCTGCCTGCCCTATTTGCTGGGGAAACAGGGTGGAACCCAATGTGTAATTGGCGCCGTGGATGGCGTCTATGCCATACATTACAGGTATGCCATGTGCAGTGTACCGTGTGTTTGCCTCCTGAATGCTGTCAATAAGTTCCAGCCAGCGTTTGCGGCTGAGTGCATGAAAACCGCAGCCACAGTTAAGAACGGATCCTACTTTATAGCGCTGGAAAGCCAGGCGGAGTTTGGCTGTGTCAAGTCGTATCGGGTCTGCAACTTCGCATATTTTACCCACCGCAAGTACACCCAGGTCTATCTGCGACATCTGCCCTACTTTCTCTTCCAGCGTCAGGGTCTTGAGGCGTTTTTCAACCTGTTCATCCAAAATGCTCTGGGCACTTATTGTATAAAACAAAAAGAAACTGCACCCTGTAATAATTGTCCTAAACACAAAATTCATATTGCTTACCTGCTTTTTCTTACAAGTTTGATATTGTCAATATATACATCGCCATCAGCCTCAAACTGGATAATGAACTGTTTTATCATATCGGGCTGGGTCTGAAACCGTTCGAACGGAAAATCCGAAAGTGGTATCAATACCTTTGTCCAGCCGCCCGGCATAATACGCTGCCCATTGAGGTATTTGGCATTAAACCCGATAAAGCATTGCGCCCCCGTGTAATCCTCAAGTGCCAGTGCTAATGGCAGCGACTTCAAGGTATCGGTTTGCGATCGTATTTGCATTTGAATACACGCAGAATCCAAAATGCCTGAAATATCTTTGGGTTGCCAGTTGTCCCAGCCAATACCCATCCCAATCCATTTACAACCACCGGCTATTTTATCCCATTTGGCATGCATACAGTATTCTCCGCTGAAAGGCATTTTATTAACCCGATTAACCGCAACACAGGCGGATTCCTTGGACACCCATATTTCCGAACCCATGCTTTCATCAAAAAGCTGCAATGCACCAAAACCGCCTATTTCGGACGCCACCGAGGTTTCAGCCTGATCGTAAAGACCCAGGGTTTTCATCCGAAGCATACCTTTTGTAATGTATACAGTATCGATATTGCGAAAAGCAGAATCCTGCGCCCACAGGGTGCTTATCAAAAAAAATGCTGTCAGCAGTGCCGGAAACTTCTTCATTACAATTGCAGGGGTGCCTTATCGGTAAAAATAAGATAGTCTATTTTTGTGCTTGCCGCCCCCATAGAAGGATTGGCCAGGTGCAGCATAGAAATGGTTACAATGCTGTTGGGATTATGGCGGTTATTGCCATTATTGGGAGCAGGCTGCCCGTTACTTAGGTGAATCAAATCGCTGTATTTGAACGAAACCATTTTCCAGCCCTGCCAGTTTACGATGATTTCCTTGTCGAACTGGTCATCGGCACTGGGATCAAAGGTTTTGTTGTTGTTATCGTCCTCTTTGAACTGGAACAGCACACGACTGGGATTGGGTGTGGCATCGCCGTAAATGAGGCAGTTGAAATACACGTCTTCTGGAATAGTGCTCAAAGCGAGCGTGGGTGAGCCATAGGCAGAAGCCGGAAAATCAATAAGTCCGATTAGCCAGTCCCAGGCTACCGTTCCGGCCATATTCAGGTATTTTGTTCCCTGTACGGAAAAAGCATCTGTTTTTACCTTAAAGTCCATGTTGGCACCGGATTGAATAAAGGTATTCCATTTGATGTTTAATCCGCTCTCAAAATCAGAAATGATAAGGCCTTGGGGCACACGTAAACCGTTTACACCCAGGTTGAGCATGAAACTGTCGTTTACGCCGTTAACCTTCAGCACGGCCCTGCAGGGCTCGGTGCGGAAAGCCGGAAGAATGGTGGTGGTGCCATCCCATATAGCGTTGCCGGCATTTACTTGCCTCGATTTGCCGCTGATGATTTTCCGCGCCTTGCTCAAATCTCCGTATATGGTGATTGTCCAATCACATTGCTTGGTAAATTCCGCTCCAAAATTTATGGTTTCTCCTTTGGAAAAATCAGCGGCTGTTTTGCTGGCCGTGAAGGGTTTTACCATCGCAAACGGGCCGTTCAGGTCTTCCAGACTGGGGCCTTCAAACTGCTTGTTATCGCGCTTGCAGGAAGCTATGATGAACAGCAGGGGTAATATGCGAATTATATTTTTCATTTTCATCAGAATGTCATGTTGTAAATGGCTTGCATTTGTCCGATACTGTAATCACGGAATGCCTGTGCCTTGTTTTGAAATTGCATGCGCTGGTACATTAGTGCGAGGTAGGTTTTACCACCAAAACGCACCCTGAAACCCGCTGCTGCTGTGCTGTGCTTCTGGTCTGCCGAAAAGCCTGTAAAATCAATAACCTCGGTATAATCATTGCGTATGGCCATGAGGTCGCTTCCTTTAGCCTGCAGGGCTGTGAAGCCGCCGAGCAAGTCGATATCATTCATTACTTCCAGCTCAAATCCTGCTGAAAGCTGCAAAGAGCTTAAATCTAATTCCTCGTAGGCACGGGGGCTTTTCCGAACAGTGTTTTGGTCACAGGCAGAAACATGAATTTTTGCCATTTTTTTCATGCCCATCAGCTTACCTGCATCGCAGTTCACATCCAGCCGGGTCATATCCATCTTCTTCAATTCAGGCGTTCCCTGCCCCAGAATTTCTGACAATCTCCAGTGTTGTGCCTCCATTGTTATTGTATTTTTTACAATATTGTATTTTGCCTTTGCATAGAATCCCGTGCGGTTAAATGTTGCAATTCCATAAGGCAACACATTGTTTATCATTGGATTATATGCCATAAGTTTTGTGTTGATACCGGCGCGGTACAGATTGGTATTGCCTATAAAATCCAGCAGGTGCAGGGGGCGGTCAATCTGCAGTTGTGTATAGCGGTTATACAATAAGGGTTGTGCATTGTAGTCAATGCGCTTTGATTGCGCGGCCATGCTTCTGAATTCAGGTCCCACATTGATATAACCTGCTTCGGCCTCCCAGCGTTTACTTTCGGGTGCTACTTTTACAAAACCATGAACAAAAAAGTCCTGCAGGTGCGGCGATGCGGTATCATGCACGATGCGGTATGAGGAATTTCCCGCTTCCCCGCCAAGGGTAAACTGCTTTTTGCCAATTGCCTGTCTTAATTCCCAGGA
>VHBA01000057.1 GCA_016872175.1 Sphingomonadales bacterium
ATTTGCCAATATGGAAAGCGTTACCACCGAGGTGAAACTGATGATGGATCCATCGGCCACGCCACCTGAGGGTTATGAACCACCGGCAGGATTTGGTGCCCGCGATGTGCAGGATTTGACCTGGAAAAACCTCATGGACGCCTACACCTGCACGGAATGCGGACGTTGCAGCAGTGTTTGTCCGGCCAACCTCACGGGTAAAAAACTCAGTCCGCGCAAAATCATGATGGATACCCGCGACCGCCTGGAAGAGGTAGGACGCAACATGGACGCAAATACCACCGACGACAAAGACCTGCACAGCTATATTTCGGCAGAAGAACTCTGGGCCTGTACCACCTGCAATGCATGTGCAGAGGCCTGTCCCATAAATATTAATCCGGTGGACATCATTGTGCAGATGCGCCAGTATCAGGTGATGGAAAAAAGTGCTGCACCTGCGGATTTGAATAATATGTTCACCAACCTGGAAAATAACGGAGCCCCCTGGCAGATGAGCCAGATGGACAAAGCCAACTGGACCCAAAGCTGATGGAAAATTTTACCGCACACCCTACTGCCGTTGTTGATGACGGTTGCCAGATTGGCAAAGGCACACGCATTTGGCATTTTTCGCATATTATGCCGGGTTGTGTGATTGGTGAGAATTGCAACATCGGACAAAACGTGGTAATTAGCCCTGAGGTGGTGCTGGGCAACAACGTAAAGATTCAAAATAATGTGAGCATTTACACTGGCGTTACCTGCGACGATGATGTGTTTTTGGGCCCCAGCTGTGTGTTTACCAATGTTACCAATCCCCGCAGTGCGGTAAACCGCCGTGGACAATATGCCAAAACCCATGTGGGTAAAGGTGCCAGTATTGGTGCTAATGCCACCATTGTATGCGGACACGATATTGGCAAATTTGCCTTTATCGGAGCCGGTGCAGTGGTAACCAAAAACGTACCTGATTATGCCTTGCTAGTGGGCAATCCGGCACGGCAAACAGGCTGGATGAGCGAATATGGCCACAAGCTGCAGTTTGATGCGCAAGGCCGTGCGGTATGTCCGGAAAGCGGACAGACTTATAAACTGGAAAATAGTTTTGTAACCCGAACTGACGCATGAAGAATATACTGGTAACCGGCGGACTTGGATTTATTGGCTCACACACGGTCGTTAGTTTGCATGAAGCCGGATTCAACCCCATTATCCTGGACAACCTAAGCAACACCCGCGAAAGTGTGCTGGACGGGCTGCAGCAGCTGATGGGCAAGCGGCCTGTGTTTTACCAGGGTGATGTGAACGAGGCCGGTATTTATGATAAAATTGTATCTGAAACCGGTGAAATCGCGGCTGTTATTCACTTTGCGGCTTTCAAAGCGGTGGGAGAAAGTGTGGAGCAGCCGTTAAAATATTACCACAACAATGTTCAAGGGCTGATTACTTTGCTCAAAGCCATGGAAAAACAGGGGATTGCCAACATCGTATTCAGTAGCAGTTGTACCGTGTATGGAGAACCGGACCATGTGCCGGTGAATGAAGCCTCCCCCACAAAACCTGCGGCATCGCCGTATGGCGCCACCAAGCAGATGGGAGAAACCATATTGCATGATTGTGCGTGGCTGAATACGCAGTGCCTGCGCTATTTTAATCCGATTGGTGCGCATGCTACGGGTTTGATTGGCGAATTGCCACTGGGTGTGCCGAGCAATTTGATACCTTACCTTACGCAGACTGTAGCGGGTTTGAGGCCACCCTTGACCGTGCATGGCGGAGATTATCTCACACGCGACGGAACTTGCATCAGGGATTACATTCATGTATGCGACCTAGCCGATGCCCATGTGGCAGCGTTGAACAGATTGCTGGCCGGAGAACAGGAAAGTGCTTTTGAGGTATTTAACATTGGTACCGGCGATGGAAGTTCGGTTTTGGAAGTGCTCAATGTTTTTGAGGAGGCAACTGGCGAAAAACCCAAATACCACATAGGTCCGCGCAGACCCGGCGATGTGGTGGCCGTATGGGCCGATGCAAGTCGTGCCGAAACTGTGCTTGGCTGGAAAGCCAAAAGGGGCCTGCCCGAAATGCTTCGTGATGCCTGGAACTGGCAGATCAAACAGGCGTAAACCGTCCAATATTTCAGATTCAGACCGGTGGATACGACCGGCTTTTTCAACACTATCCACATTGGCTTTCTTTTTAAAAATGTGAAGAAACCCTCTAACGCAATGTATTAGGGCAATTCAGGCACAGGCACAAGCGGCATTTTTGTGAATTATAAAACCTTTTCCACATTTTTATCAACAGAAAACATACCGGTTGGTATATTTGTAGTCCGACATGACAAAAATCACCCGAGAAAAGATTCTTAATCGTTGTTTTGAAGCCATCTGTGAAGGTGGATTTATCAACCTTCGCACCGACAAGGAAATCAAGCGCCTGCGTATTACCAAAGGGGCTTTTTATCATTATTTTCCCGGAAAACTGGATCTGGGATATGCCGTCATTGACGAGATCATCATGCCCATGTATACAGAGCGTTGGGCCTTAATTGAAGAGAAAACCCATGGTGTATCGGCGGCTATGAATGAAATTATTGAGGGCATCAAAACAAGCAGTACGGATTTGTCTGTTAAGCGTGGCGATGTACTGGCCAATTTGATGGTAGAAATGAGCAATGAAGATGAGACGTTTCGCCTGAAACTGGAGGAAGTGCTGGAAGCCCAGGTGAAGATTATTCAAAGGGCCATTCTGAACGGAAAAGCAGCCGGAGAAATGAAGCCACAGATTGATGCCCGGAGCATGGCTTACAGTTTGATGGGGCAATTGCAGGGTTGCTATGCTGTAGCCAAAACCCGCAACAGCAAGGATGTGTTTACCTTAATGATGAACGCATTGCAGCGCCAGTTGAAAGAAGTATTGTTTGTGAGTGCTGGCTCCGAGCCGACCGGTGGAACGGCATTTCAGCGCATGACCGCCTAAACACTACGTTAAGGAGGTTTTCAAAAATATTTATCGGATTAAACCCAATCCATGGCCATTACCAACCCGCCGAAGAAGGTAGGCAATCCCAGCCAGAAGCCCTGGGGAAGGAAAATGGTAAGGAGAATTAAGGCCACTGCAGAGATAGCAGTAACTGTCCAATACAATCCGGTTTTGCGCTTAGCGTCTGTCATAACAGGTCAAAGTTACATATTCAAATTCAGAGTCACAAATGCTTAGGATTGCAACTGGTGTCCTAACGTTACATTCGCCTTGCCTTTCTGCTGCCGGCAAAAAGAAAAAGTGCTGTAAAAAATATAAAACCGCCAAGCGGTGCAAGGATTGTCCTAAAAAGAAATGATAACGCCATTAAACCGAATGAATTTAAAAACATCAAACCCATAAACCCCCTGCTTTGAAACGTATCTCCCTGAATGTACTTTTAACATTAACCACCGCTGCCATAGTGGTCTTGGCCTCTTGCCAAAAGGAAAAATCACTCAATGAAAACGAGAATTCTACCTCGGTAGATACTGCCTTTATTCATGCAACCTTCAATGGCAGAATAAATATCAGTAATCCGCTGAACTACGCAGTACAGTTCATTCCCGGCTATATTACCAAATCCAATGGAATGTTTAATCCGGTTAGCGATAAAGGGGCAACCCTGGGCAGGGTTCTGTTTTATGATAAGCAGCTGTCGGTCAACAACACCATTTCCTGCGGTAGCTGTCACCGGCAACAATTCGCTTTTGGCGATACCGCCGTTGCCAGCATCGGGGTGAATGGCAAAACCGGCAGGCACAGCATGCGTTTGATCAATGCCCGATTTGGACAAGAAGTGAAGTTTTTTTGGGATGAGCGGGCTAATTCACTGGAGGAGCAAACCACCCAACCCATTCAGGACCACGCGGAAATGGGTTATAGCGGACAGAACGGTGACCCGGGCATTGCGGATTTAATTACCAAGATGAAGGGTATTGGTTATTACCGCGAATTGTTTACCTGGGTATATGGCAGCGAAGAGATTACCGAGCAGAAAATGCAGCTGGCATTGGCGCAGTTTATTCGCAGTATTGCTTCATTCGACAGCAAGTATGATGTCGGACGAAGCCAGGCGCCCAATGATGCTGCCCCTTTTTCCAATTTTACCGCTCAAGAGAACAATGGAAAAAATTTGTTTTTGGCACCGCCCACATTTGATCCCATGGGTGTGCGCACCGGCGGGGGCTTGGGTTGCGGAGGTTGTCACCGTGCCCCTGAATTTGATATTGACCCCAACAGCCGCAGCAACGGTATTGGCGGCAGCATCAACGGAGGCCCTGATTTTACCAATACCCGTTCTCCATCATTGAGAAACCTCACCAATGCACAGGGTGTAACCAACGGACCGATGATGCATACAGCGGTTATCATAGATTTGCAGGCATCTATCGGGCATTACGGAAACCTGGTGAATGCGGCTATTAATAATTCCAACCTGGATCCGCGGCTGAAACCGGGCGGACGGGGACAGCAACTCAACCTCAATGCGACCGAGGTTAATGCGGTAATCGCCTTTTTGAAAACCCTTTCAGGCACGGATGTGTACACCAATAAAAAATGGAGCAATCCGTTTTTGTGAGAAACAGCTGGTATTATCCGGTACGGTTTATAATTCAATTGAAAATACGGTATTTAAAGGATTTGGAAAAAAAGTAATTCCACCCATAATGAGGGTTGTTTTACCCAGTTGCACCGCTTGATGCTGACAAATTGGTGTTGATAAAACGGGGCCTTCACTCCAGGTATCATGTTCAATGTCGTAAATCATATGGATTTCTTTAATGCCTGAACCACCATTCTCATACTGATCTATTCCTCCCAAAAGGTGTATTTTATTATGGATAGCCACAGCGGCTGATTTTGATACAGTAACGGGCATTTTTGCTTTTTCAGTCCAGCGATTTGACCGGATGTCAAACTCATATAGATTGTTATGCCAGGCATGTTTCATGTTTTGGAAACTGCTACCTCCCATCAAATAAATTTTATTATTACATGCAACCATGCTCATGTGTATCAAGCCACCGTGATAGAGTGGCAGTGGCGTAAAACCTTTGTTCACCGTATTAAATTTAAAGAAGAAAGAGCTGGTTTCTCCGGTTTTAGCGCCTACAATGTAGATATCCTTATCTATTGCTACAGCCGATGCACCTGTAAATTTTTCCGGCAAATTGGGCAGAGTATCCCATGTATTGCTTTTGATATCATAAACCTCGGATTTGTCCGTTGCTCCCAGGTTGTTTCCAAGCCATCCACCGAAACAGTATATCCTGTCTCCAACCGATGCAGTAGCCATTTCAGCTTTACTAACAGGCATATCCATTAGCCATTTCCAGCGGTTATTTTTAACATCAAAGCACCAGGTATTGTGGGTAGTCAAACCGCAATTAAATCCGCCTAAATAGTAGATAATATTATTACTAACAACAGCACGGCCGCCGCATCTAGGTTGTGGTAAGCTGGGTAGTTTTTTAAAAGTCAGGGTTTCAGGTTTTGAGTAATTTTTGGCACCCCAGGTAAATAGACCAACACCGATTGTAACAATAATTAACGCCAAGAGCCACCTTTTCTTCTTTTCTTCTGGAATTGACGTTGCTAAGGGATTACCCGATATTATGCCATTTACTTCATCATTGTTTTCATCTGAAAGCCCGCCCCAATTTGCATAACCAAGATAATTTGAAATGGTATCCAAAGTGTATTGATTGGGATGGCTGTTGGTTTTGATAAACCCCAAAAGTCTTTTAACCGTTGATGAACTAATTCGGCTACCGGTTTTTTGGGTAATATCCCTGGCCAGCGCATCGCAGTCTTTTGGGTATTTTATTTCCTTTCCATATACCTTAAACAGTTTGGTTTTAATGGAATTGTTTAACATATCAGCAAATTTAACCTGATCATAGCACCAAACAGCCGCTTGAACTTTTTGAACTTTTTGAACTGGGCCTCTTGTGGGAGAACAAAATTACTTTTGAATTGAAAAAAATCACATAATAAAGAAAATGAAAAATATATTCTTATTCCAAGTATCAATGCTTATTTGCATTCAGGCATCAGCCCAACAAGCTTTAAAGACTTACACAGGCAACTATAAAATGGGCCTTAATGAGGGTACAGCAACCTATACGTACATTGAAAAAAATGGTGAAAGAATAATGGATGGCAATTTTTCATTCAATTGTCCCGCCGATAATTTTACCTTGTCGGGCAAGTATTCACAAGGGAAGAAGACCGGAGTCTGGACCCGCAAACAGACTTTCAGCCGCTACAATGGAATGGCCGTAGTGAAATCTGAGTTGCGTTGGGATCGCGTATCTGAAAGTGTTCCTTTGAAAGAAACAGTTGATAACATTACGGAGACCTACAAAGATGACAAACTTGATGGAATTAGGACCAAAATAAGAACCGTGAAAAATTCATGGGGATATCCTGCACCCGGCGGCTCCTCGGCCATAACTTACACCATGAAGCAAACCTATAAATCCAATATCCTGATAGCATTGGATTGTATTAAAAAGGAAAAGGAGCAAAAAACCATGAGCATGTTAGGATCATATAAAGATGGCTATGCCGATGGAAAATGGATTTTTGAAGATAAAAAGACCTTTGCGACATACATTTTTAACAAGGGAGGGCTGCTGGAGTATGACGTAAAAGAGGCAGGAACCGGTAAAATCTTAGTCTCGGAAAAAATGAATCCTGATACAACACTGGCTAAGGAATATTTTTCAGATGCCCCTAATCAGTTTAATGTAATTCATGGTGGTTATGCAAGTGAATTGGAGGATGCAAAACTAACGGTAAAGAAAATTAATGAAAACCTTAGTATTGTGAAACTGTGTAGAATTAAAAAAGAATCCATAAAATTACCCAATTTAAATTTAAATGTATTTATCAATGCATTTGGCGTAGATATTAGCCCAAATACGATAAATAATGAGCAGGTTCTATCGCTTAGTCCAATCATAGACTGTAAGGTTTTAAGCATCGAAGACACCTACCCATGGAATAAAATACATTTTAAGGATATGGCGTCAGAAATGCGTTTCCTGAAATTAGTAACCAATGATAAAAATTATATTTTTAATATAAATTGGGAAAAAACCAATAGGGTATTTAATGGAATTTATTTGTATCAGTTAAAGGCCTTCCTTTATAGGTCTGACACTGCCGGATTCCGTCAATATAAAGAGTTTATGGCCAAGAACTTTAATTTGTCTTGGTCTAAAACCCCAATACCTAATGGTAACTATGTACGCCTGGAATCTACTGAGGAATACCATCGCTATATTTTATTTTTGGCAGATGTAATATCTGGCGATTCTGTCAAGATGAAGGAATTTATACATCAAATCTATAATGCAGATGCTAATGCTAAACCCTGGCAGAAAATTCTTAAAGAGCAACTCATGGAGTTGCGCACTGTATTGCCGGCAGATTCTGCCAATATTCAAATGGCATTAAAATATGTTAAGATTAAAGAAAATCAGGTTTTTGAAGATAACCAAAAACAATTGAATTCAATTAAAGAAATAAAAATTGGCGATCAAATTTGGATGGACAAGGATTTAACACTTATTCCGGATAATACCGCTTATCAGTTGATAAAGGATGGAAAAATCCAGTCACAAAAAACAGGAGAGGGGACCGTTTTATATGGATTAAGCAAATACAATAACACCATCTGTCCTGAAGGGTGGCGTTTGCCTTCTACAGCAGATTGGCAGAAGCTGATAAATAATTTAGGAGGGGATAAGGAAGCCGCAGGTAAATTGATGTTAGCGGGTGGAGGATCCGGATTTGAAGCTACTTTTCCTGTTTTTGTAAATGGCGAATTTTGGTCTAAGGGGTCAACGTATGCAGGTTATTTAACATTGGATGCCCCCGATGGATATCCCTTTGTTTTTGATTTTAATAGTCAGGGATACTACTATACCACCTTTGCTCCTTGTCGCTGCATCAAAAAATAGAATTTCTATGCTGATTTCGTGGATTTAATACCATAAAATCAGGAGATTTATTTTTATCATTTATTCCAATAAAAATATTCTGTATTCGTTTTATTACCCATAAAATGAATACAAAATTCAATCCCGCTCAACTTCCCCGGCTTGTTATAGAACATTCCCCATCAGCGGTGGCCATGTTTGATACAAAAACGCGCTATGTGTGCCATAGCCAAAACTGGCTGCAACATTTTGGGTTGGGCAAAAACTCAATCCTTGGCCTTTGCCACTATGATTTATTTCCCGAATTACCCGAGCGATGGCGTAAAGTGCACCAAAGGTGCCTTGCCGGTGAGACCATTCGCAGTGATGAAGATGTTTTTATAAGATACGACGGAAAATCGGAATGGGTAAGGTGGGAAGTGACGCCCTACTTTGATGAAAAAATCAGATAAAAGGAATCATTATTTTCAGTGAGGTAATTACTGCCCAAAAGGAAGCGGAAATAAAACTTAAAGATGAAATGGTTTGGCTGAATTTTTTAAATGAATCCATGCTTAGATTATGGAGGATTAATTCTGTGCAAAAAGGACTTGAAGAAATATTGCAAACAGCCATGAAATTGTCCAAAACAGAAAAGGGATATATACAGCTGCTGGATATCCGCAAACAGGCACTGTTTATCAAAGATCAGCAAGGTTTTGATGAGCAGTTTCTGGAATACTGTAAAATGATTGTGCCCGAGTCTAACACGGTTTGTTCGCTGGCACTCAACCGACGGGAACAGGTGGTACTGGAAGACATTGAAAAAGATGCCAATTTATCACAACATATTGCCATTGCCAGAAGAAATAATTTTCGTTCGGTTCAGTCCATTCCCCTGTTGGACAGATTGGGCTTGCCCATTGCCGTGTTATCCGTGCATTCACCCAATCCCCATCATTTTGATGCTTTGGGTCTTAAGCGGATGCAACTATACGTGCATTATGCAGAGGGGTTTTTGGAAAACAGAAAGCAGCAATCTGCCTTGAAAGACGTCAATATTAAACTTGAAAAACGGGTGGCCAAACGCACATCAGAACTTTCCGATGCATTGCAAAGAGAAAAGGATAGTGTTGAAATGAAAAGTCGGTTTTTTAGCATGGCATCCCATGAATTTCGCACCCCACTGAGTATTATAATTACCAGCGCTGATTTGGCGAAAAGATATGCAGGCATTGGTGATCATGATAAACGCATACAACATATAGAACGCATTAAAAAATCTGCAGGAAACCTTACTGAAATGCTCAATGATTCTATGCATTCTGACAAAATAGAAAATGGGATTATGAATATGGATAAATCCAAATATAATGTTAAATCAGTAGCTGAAGATGTAATATTTGAATTAAAAGATTTATGTAAAAAAAATCAAGTTATTTATTATGAAAACGTCGGATTGGTTGATTTTTATACAGATATAAAAACATTAAAAAATATATTATTGAATATCATTTCGAATGCCATTAAATATTCAACCCAAAATATTTATGTAACGCTTAAAGTAAAGTCTTCAAAAATGATATTAACCGCAAAAGACAGCGGCATTGGCATTCCAAAATCAGAACAGAAACATTTGTACAGCCGTTTTTTCAGGGGTAGTAATACAACGGGAATAAATGGCATGGGATTGGGCTTGCATGGGGTTTATTGCTACACCAAATCGCTGAACGGAAAAATTAAAGTAAATAGTCAAATCGATGTTGGCACCACTGTTCAAATATCTATCCCGAACGGAAACTAATAATTTAATAATACCCATAGAAATCATTTGATTTTCAGTACGGTTCATAAACAATTGGGGTAACTTCGCATCAGCAGTAATTTCATTTTAAACATGGATAAAAAGAAATCCTTAACCATCGATAATTATTTAGCTCCGCACTACATACACCGAAGCAACTGGCTCAGGGCGGCCGTGCTGGGTGCCAATGACGGCATTATTTCCATTTCCAGTCTGGCCATCGGTGTGGCTTCTGCTGGCACGGAAAGAGATCCCATTTTGCTGGCTACTGTGGCGGGTTTGGTTGCAGGTGCCTTATCCATGGCCGCGGGCGAATATGTGTCTGTGAGTTCACAAACCGATGTGGAATACGCAGATATAGAAAGGGAAAAACAGGAGTTGAAGGAAATGCCGAAATGAAAAGTCGGTTTTTAGTATAGCCTCTCACGAATTCAGAACACCGCTGAGTGTTGTAATATTCAGTGCTGACCTTGTCAAAAAAAATGCAGAAAAAGGTGATTTAGAAAAACAGGAAAAACATCTTGAGAAAATAAAAGACTCTGCCAAAAAACTGACGGAAATGTTAAATAATTCATTAATGGCAGAAAGAATGGAAAATGATTTTATTGTTCCGGAAATTGGTTTATTTGATGCTTTGGAAGCTGTTAATGAAGTTGCCGATAGCATGAGAGAAATATGCAAAAAGGATCAGGATATAAATATTAATTATAGTGGAATTAAGGAAATAAAAACAGATAAAAAAATACTGCAAAAAATAATGCTTAATTTAATATCCAATGCGATTAAATATTCTGATTCTAATATATACGGTATAATCAAAAACAGCCGAAAAAAACCAATAATTAGCGTTAAAGACAGCGGCATAGGGGTACCTGAAAATGTACAAAAGCATTTATTCAGCCGGTTTTTTCGGGCGAGCAATGCAACACATCTGAAAGGCATTGGCCTTGGTCTTACAACCATTTCTTTTTATATAAAAGCGCTGAAAGGAAGTATTCACCATATAAGTAAAGAAAATATGGGTAGCATCTTTGAGGTGTTTATTCCGAATAATTTCAAGAATCTATGAGTTAGATAGAACTCAAAGCCTCACCCGCACCGAAGCAAGCGCTCCGAAGCCATTAAGCCTGCCGGGCATTACCAGACTTTCCAGCCCTTCCAGGTTCAGATTCACAATTAAACCACCGCGCTGTGTGGGTTTCCAGTTCCAGTTGCCCGATAAATTAATATTCCAGGTATCAAAACCGCCCAAAGATATACCCGGATGGAAACTTACTGCTCCCAACATCAAACGTGAACTGTAAGATTTCCAGTCCATTCGGGGCAGGTAGCCCGGCAAATGACGGTAACTAAGTGATAGCCACCCCAATTTTTTGTGATGCCCGCTCACATACAGTTCAAATGGCGCCAGTATGGTTTTGCCTCTACGGCTGCTGTCCAGCCCCAGTTGTTGTTTCACGGTGTCTACACAGTCGCCAAACCAGTCGCCGCGGAATATATTGTTGAGGGAGGTGGTTGCAGCCTGCAAGCAAACCGTGCTGTCGGCCATGCCTTTCGTTCTGCTGTAGGTTTGAAGGTTTGCAGTATGGTATAAGCCAAAATTCATGACTTCCAAATAATGATAATGCCAAGCTTTCTTGCGTAAATCTACATACGCACTGAAATTTACCGTAAGACCCAATCCACCGCTTGCCCGTTGCACCCTTCCACCCCACAACACATCCACATTCTGCGCCAGGGTATCGGTAAATACCTTTGCCCTGAAATCCTTAACTGCACTGTATGAGCGTAGCAAACCTGGATTGATACTGCCAAAGTAGGTAATATTTCCTTTGCTGTTTGGCCGCCTCACCG
>VHBA01000058.1 GCA_016872175.1 Sphingomonadales bacterium
TATCTTTACATTACAAAATTTTAAAAACATTTAAACCCACATAATATGCCCTATAATTTATCTGATTATCTCAATGCCTTTGATAATAATGATGAAGATATTCCTCTGCATTTATTAACCCCGGAAATATATGAGCAATGGACTATAAACGAACAAGTTGATTTTGATTTAGCGTTGTGTGATTGTATAAAACTAAACATGGCGGGTCTTGAAATTATTCCTGATTTTTTGCAAAACGACAGGGATGTTTTATTGGCGATGGCTTATGATGTGTGGAACAGAAGCGACCAAGAGATTGGCAATATTAAAACATTGACAAGACAGTCCGGATATGCCGATAACTGGGATTTTATAAAAGAATTGATAGCCTGTGATGATGGCTCGCTTGCTGCTGCGGTAGCCGGAGAAAGTATCAAAAACTTACCTGAATTCTGGCTGGAATTATGTGTTGCATTTTACGAATCGCCCCGTGAATATTTTTGGGAGCCTTGGAATGCTGAGATGAGGTGCGCAGGGGTTCCTGAAGCATTAATGAAAGACCCAGGCTTTGTGCTTAAATTAATGAAAGTAGCACCTGGTTATTATCCTGCTATTGGAGCGCCATTAAAAGATCATCAGGAGGTTCAGAAAATGGCAGAGCGTTATTACGTTAACATGCTTCAAAACAGTCCCGGAAGATATACCAAAATATTGCCGGAAGACATGAAAAGCAATTATGCAGTATGTGTTGCTGTGCTTAATTGCGATGGGCTAAAGCTGGCCGAAATGCCTGATGAATGCAAAGCGAATGCTGTACTGGCCTATGTTGCCATAATGCAAAATTCCCAAGCCATGGAATGTATTCACGACGATTTGACCTACGATGTTGAATTTATTAAAAAAACCATAGCAGATTGTCCGCAAGCCCTGGAATACAGCATACCCAGGGTGAAATATCTATATCAAAATGGGCAATAAAAACAGATTTTCATTTTTTTATCTGCACTTTTTTTAGTATATTCGAAATACTGCTCATCGTTTTTATATGATGTAATTCCCTTTTAGCTCCCAATTGTCGGAAACTGTGGCCGGAGGCCCGGGGTTTCGTTCTTTGACCGGGAGCACTGAGAAGGCAAGGGATTGCCGGGTGCGTTTTCACAACTATATCTGCCCTGTTTCCGGCATGTTAATACTTTACATCATGAAAAAAAATTCTTCCGTATATGTTCCGGTGCTTCGCAGCACTGTTGAGCTTGGCAAACCCGTTATTCACCATCGTTTTCTCTGGCACGTAACCTACAACCGCTATGAACTGAACTGGCTGATTGCCAAACAGGGTATTAATTTACCCCATAAAGGAGCTGTTTATGCCCACAACAGGCTTCCTTCGTTTGATTTTATGTATCCTTATTTTGTGGACAGGTGCGATTGGTTTATGGGCCCCAAAAGGGATGACGGAACTCAGTTTGACCGATATAGTTTCTGGAGAATAGATACCAAAAACCTTGATTTCGGCTGGTATCCGGATCCTGGAATGTTTTCTGATGCCGATTTTTTAGGTGTTTCCAAACATCATTATCTGTGCACACCACATGCCATATCTCCGCATGCGCTTAGGCTGTATAACTTAGATTTGGACAACTACATCTTTAGGAATCCCAAAATTCGTTATGAAGATGGTAGTGTGCATATCCGGCCCATTCGCGATGACTTCGACACCCTGGTGCCGAATGATGAAGTGAATAGTTACATAAGGTCAAAAGCTGCATAACTTAAAAACGAGAAAGGCGGATGAAAATCCGCCTTTCTCGTTTGGTTATGGTCCGAACTTATTTGGCAACGCCAACGCTGCGTTTCTCGCGGATAACGGTGATTTTCACCTGTCCGGGATAGCGCATTTCAGTCATGATGCGGTTGCTGATTTCGAATGCCAGCACATCCGCCTGATCGTCGGTGCTTTTTTCAGCACTCATGATAATGCGCAGTTCGCGGCCGGCCTGAATGGCGAAAGCTTTCTCCACACCGGGATAACCCAATGCCATGGTTTCCATGTCTTTGATACGCTGTACGTAGTGCTCATCACCGCGGCGTGCACCTGGTCTGGAGCCGGATATGGCATCGCAGGCCTGAATAATCGGGCTAAGCAGACTGGTCATTTCAATTTCATCGTGGTGGGCACCAACGGCATTGATAACTTCGGGGTGTTCGCCATACTTTTCGCAAAGCTTCATACCCAGCAGTGCGTGCGGTGTTTCCTCATCGGTATCGGGCACTTTGCCGATATCGTGCAGCAGACCGGCACGTTTGGCCAGTTTCACGTTCAGTCCCATTTCTGCGGCCATGGTGGAGCACAGACGGGCTACTTCGCGGCTGTGTTTGAGCAGGTTTTGTCCGAAACTGCTGCGGAATCGCATACGGCCTACGTAACGGATAAGTTCCGGATGCAGACCGGTAATTCCCAGATCCACAACGGTTCTTTCGCCCCATTCCACTACTTCTTCTTCAATCTGCTTTTTGGTTTTATCCACCACTTCCTCAATGCGGGCGGGGTGAATACGGCCATCTTTAATCAGGCGCTCCAGCGACACGCGTGCAATTTCCCGGCGGATGGGGTCATAACAGCTAAGAACGATGGTTTCGGGGGTGTCGTCAATCAGGATTTCAACACCGGTAGCGGCTTCGAACGCCTTGATGTTTCTGCCTTCGCGCCCAATGATACGGCCTTTCACGTCATCATTCTCGAGCGGGAATGATGTAACGGTGTTGTCGATGGCAGTTTCTGCGGCTGTGCGCTGAATGGTTTGCAGCACAATACGTTTGGCATCGCGGGTAGCGCTGAGCTTGGCCTCTTCCACGATGTTTTTGGCAATGGCCAGGCCTTCGGTGTGTGATTTGACGCGGATGTTTTCCAGCATTTGCTCCTTGGCCTCTGCGGCGCTCAGTCCGGCCACCTTTTCCAATTGCTGCAGTTGTTGTTCGCGCACAGCTTCTACCTCACGCTGCTTGGTTTTCAGGCCTTCCAGCTGCGCTTCAAAAGTTTCGTGGGCTTTGGCCAGCTCATCTTCTTTCTGCTTTACATTCTGCAATTTCTGATCCCAGCTTTGTTCTTTCTGGCGAATGCGGTTTTCGGCGTTGGACATTTCCTGATTGCGCCTGTTGATTTCCTTCTCGTGTTCGGATTTTAGGGCCATATACTTTTCTTTGGCCTCCAGAATCCGGTCTTTCTTTAAATTTTCTCCCTGCAGCTTGGCTTCTTCAATCAGTGACTTGCGCTCAGATTCGATTTGTTTGCGTCGTAGCAAAATAAATACGACATATCCGAGGGCCAGACCGATCAAAATACCGGCAAGGCTGAATACTACGGTTTCCATGTGTTTTTTCTCCTTCTTTTTTGTTTTGGTGAAGGTGAATCAAACGCTAATCAAATAAAACGGATGTTTGGATTAATACCCTTGCAGCAGTTGCTCAATCTGTTGCAAATCCTGTTCCCATGCCGGATTTTCTTCCTGCCTTTCCGCCCTTAGGCGCAGCAGATCTCCAGTAAAGTCCAGTGCCGCCCATGCCAGGCGGTCGGTTTCGTCTCCTGCATGAAAAGCTTTAAAGTCTTCCATGCGTTTATTCAGCATCCATGCGGCTGTTTTTACAAATTCTTCATCGCGGGGCGCTACTCTTAGCGGCAGGACTTTTCCTGCTATGGCCACACGCACGGAAATTTTTTCTTCAGGTCGCACGCTTTCATTTTATTCGTTCAACAGATCAATACACCTGTCTATTTCCCTTATCAATTCGTTTACCTTGTTTTTCACTTCTTCGGTATCCGAATCTTCCGGGTTTAAATTCTTTGCAAGTTTAATCAATTTATTTTGTTCTGTGAGCTCCGACAGCGTATTTTTTTGCAATTCAACGGTTCTTTCCAATCCTTCTATTCGATCGCGCATGGAATCGTTCTCGTTTTTGAGCAACCGATTTTCCTCCACCAGTTTTTCAACCTTAATGCGGATTTCGTAAAGTCGCGTGCTGAGGTTTTGCATAATTACTTTCGGATTAAAGCTCCTGCTTTGTTTTCAAATGCTTTCATGAGCGTATTCATGGCCTGATCGGCTTCCACATCGGTAAGGGTTCGTTCAGCCATTCCCAGTGAGAATGAAATGGCCACCGCTTTCTTGCCATCTTCCAGGGGTTTGCCTTCAAACACATCAAATACATTCATATCCTGCAAGATATCAATTTTTTGGGATAGCACAATCTTTTCCAGTTCCGCATACGGAATTGCTTTATCAACCACTAGGCTCAGGTCTCTGCGCATGCGCGGAAAACGTGGTGGTTCCGTTACTTTGAAACCTGTTCTCTTTATACCTTCTGTAAGGGATTTCCAGGCAATTTCAGCATACCAAACATCACCTTCCAGGTCATATTCCTTAAGCAATTTAGGGTCAACACGCTGTGTTTTCCATGCCTCGGCCTTAACATGACTTCCCATTCCCCGGTGAATCTGGGCTATGGCCTCCTTAAGGTGATAAAAATCAAGTTTTTCCTGTTTTTTGCGCCAGCTCTCATTCACATCATTACCCAACATCAGCAAGCCCAGCATGTCGGTTTCTTCGAAACCATTTGCGGCAGTCTGGCAGGTGCGGCCAAACTCATAAAAGCGGATATCGTTGTTTTTGCGGTTGCGGTTATACTGGGCAGCCTGCAGCATGCCGGGCAGCAGCGATGCCCTCATTACCGCCATGTCGTTGCTTAACGGATTGGTAAGCACAACCGGATTTTCTGAGAAATGGCGGTGGGTGCTTTCTGCTCCTAGGCTGTTGTTGATGATTTCATAAAAACCATGCGCCTGCAGGGCTTTACCGGCCCTATTTTTCCACTCACGGTTTCGGTTTCCGCCAAAACCACCCAGCGATACCTGCATTTTCCCCTGCAATGGTACATTGTCGAGACCATGGATACGCATCACTTCTTCTATGAGATCTACTTCCTGTTCCACATCGTTGCGCCGGGAGGGAACCGAAACACTGTAATTTCCGTCGCTGCCGGTTACGCCAAAACCCAGATCAGACAAGATTTTCACGCAGGCGGCATCTGAAATATCCATGCCGGCAAAACGCCTAAGTTTTTCGGTATTAAGGGCAACGGTCTTGGGTTGAAACCCCTTTGGGTATACATCGGTGATACCGCTGATTGAACCACCGGCAGTTTCTATGATGAGCGCGGCAGCCCTGAGGGCGGCATGCTTGCAAATTTCTATGTCCGTGCCCCGCTCAAAACGGAAGGATGCATCGGTATTGAGGGTGTGGTTCCTTGCCGTTTTACGCACAGAGCCGGCATGGAAACAGGCACTTTCCAGCAAAATGCTGGTGGTAGTTTCCGACACCCCACTTTTCAGCCCGCCAAAGACACCGGCCAGGGCCACAGGGCCTTCTGCATCTGCAATGACAAAGTCTTTGTCGCTTAGTTTTCTGTCCTGTTTATCCAGCGTGGTGAGGGTTTCACCGGCTTTCGCCATGCGCACAGAAACCTGATTGCCTTTCAGTTTATCTGAATCAAAGGCGTGCAGGGGTTGTCCCAGTTCATGCAAAACGTAGTTGGTGCAATCCACCACATGGTTGATAGGCTCTATACCGATGCTTCGCAGGCGGTTTTGCATCCATTCGGGTGAGGATGTGTTTTTCAAGCCGCTGATTTTCAAAGCCACATACCGGCTACACAAATCCGTATCCGGAATTTGAATATCAAATCCGGAATTTGCTCCTGAAAAATCAGAAACAGCGGGCAGGGTCAATGTTTTGCCGAAAAGAGCGGCTATATCCCTTGACACGCCCAGGTGCGAAGCGGCATCGCCGCGGTTGGCGGTGAGACCGATGTCCAAAACCGTATCAGAAACTACTTTAAAATATTGGGCGGCAGGCATTCCTGCAGGGGCCTCTGCGGGTAAAACACGAATGCCGTCATGTGAAGATCCCAGCCCGCATTCGTCATCGGCGCAAATCATGCCCCGGCTGATTTCACCGCGTATTTTGGCTTCGCCGATGGTAAAAGTTCCTTTTCCGGGAACGGTTACTTCGGTGCCGGGCAGGGCCACAATTACTTTTTGGCCTGCGGCTACGTTGGGAGCACCGCATACAATAGGCTGGGGCTCGCCGGTGCCAATATCTACGGTGGTAACGCTCAGTTTATCTGCATTGGGGTGTTTTTCGCAGGTGAGCACATGTCCGATAACGAACCCACGCAGTCCGCCGGAAATAGAATCCACGGCTTCCAGGTGTTCTACCTCAAGGCCCGAAACACTGAGCCGATCCGCAATTTCTGCGGCAGTATGGGCATCGCCCACAAAATCACAAAGCCAGGAATAGGAAATGCGCATCTGTTGCAAAGATAGGAACAGAGAGGCATGTTGGGAAAAGATAGCAAGGCATAGATTTGACAACTTTTCCAGGTTTAACAAATCTATTCATAACCAATAGCAGAGAAGTCCAGTACACAGTTGAATTCGTAGTGCTTATGGGGCTGAATAGAAATTCCAACGTTGGTATAACCCTTCATTAAACAGATCTCTCGGTGGCCCAAACTGGGAACCCCGTTGTCAATAAGTAGTCGTATAATGACACGCAGGCCATCTGAATTTCCATAGGAACAGCATTCGCCCATAAAATAACTGTTGCATTTGCTGCCTGTTTTGGGGTCTTTTTGCCTGTCGTGGCCCACATAACCCGATTTACCGGATGTTCTGGCGTGGCACAGTGCCGATTGGAATAGCCGAAACTCAGGGAATATTGGTTCAACGGGCACCATAGTGCGCATAGTTTTCACCAGTGAATTTTCATAGCTGTTGGTTTTATCCCAGTACGGAACAATAAATTTCTCACAGAATTCTTTGGGTTTGGTCCGTGCATAGTTCAGATAATGATAGGCGTTTTTTTCTTCGCGGGTTGCAAACAGGCAGGATTCAATGCGTAATGAGTCACTTTGCTTGGCGGCAATTTTTTGCTTTGCTTCCTGCTTGCGATTTTGGATTTCTTTTAGGTAAGCATTTCGCAAATTGTAAAAAGTATCATTCCATTTTCTTTGGGAATCCTGATACAATTTTATTTTGTTTTTTATTTCTTTATTGGAAGATCTGAGATCATTGTAATCATGTTCAAGGGCTGCCAATTCTCGTCGGCTGACGCAACCGCTCACCCAAATGGTGGCAGATAAAAAAAGTAACAATCTCATGGTTTTTCTCCTTTCAGCAATAACCTGTAGCGTTGCGCACTATCTTTGATTGTAAGGAGTTTTGCCCGTTCGGCATCTCTTTTTTTAATAAGATTGTCAGTTCTTTTATCTTCTGCAGCGATATTTTCCTTCAGTTTTTTGGCTTTGAAATAGTTATTAATGCCGCAACTTTGGCACATTGCGCCTATAGCAATAATTGTCAAAATATGTTTGAAGGCGGGCATAGGTTTAAAACGCAAAAATCATGAATATTTGTGTGGAGAGCCTATGAATATTTTAATTTAGTAAGAATAATTTTATCAGTACAACCCCGTAAACTGCCCTAAATTTGCTTCATGAACCTAGCAGAACAAATCAACGAAGGCATCAAAACCGCCATGAAAGCGCGGGACGAGGTGCGTCTGCGCGCCCTGCGCAATATTAAAAGTGCTTTTTTGCTTTTGGACACGGCCGGTGGCGATGTTTCCGATGAAGACCGCGTGAAAGCCCTGCAAAAAATGGCCAAGCAGCGCAAAGACAGCATTGAGATTTTTGAAAAGGAAGGCCGTCAGGATTTGGCCGATAAGGAAAAAGAGGAACTGGTTATTATCGAAACCTTTTTGCCAGCCCAGCTGAGCGAAGCCGACATTGAAGCCCGCATAAAAGCCATTATTGCCGAAACCGGCGCCGAAGGCATGAAAGACCTGGGCAAGGTGATGCCTGCAGCCATGAAAACCATGGCAGGTGTGGCCGATGGGAAGATTATTAGTGAGACGGTAAAACGCCTGCTGAGCTAATTAAGGAATTTATTTAAATGAAAAAGGCGGCCTAAGGGCTGCCTTTTTTTATGGTTGGGCGGGGTGAGGGTAAATGAACGCTAACGGTTTAGGTATTGCCGAAGGCGGGGTGTTTCAGCACTAATGCTTAATTAAAAAACTAAAGTTCGGTAAAGCACAAAAGTACCATAGAAGTTCGTCACCCCCGCTTTTGGCAATAGCTTGTTAGCGGTTCGTTGTTTTACCATCATCGTTTCTATATTCTAAAATGTCAGCTGGTTGGCAGTCCAAGGCTTTACATATAGATTCCAATGTACTAAAACGAATTGCTTTTGCCTTACCTGTCTTTAAAATGGAAAGGTTTGATAATGTCAAATCAACTCTTTCTGAAAGTTCATTGAGAGAGATTTTACGCTTTGCCATCATCACATCTAAGTTTACAATGATTGGCATAACTTAAACAGTTAAATCGTTTTCGTTTTGTAATTCAATTCCTTTTTTGAATACCTGGGATATTATGAAAAGGATCGCAGCCATCATCAGAAATGCAGCCGTATTATCCCAGTACTTTTCTACATGGCTCACTTCATATCCGTTTTGAATAAGCCGTTTGGTAAACTGATGAGCGATTAAGCTGACAACAGCTATAGCTATAGCTTCATAACTTATTTTTTCAATCAGTTTTGAGATTTCAACATCAAAAGGTTTTACCAGATTTAGTTTCTGGAAGATCTTCACCACAAGGTAAAACAGGTAAGCCTTTAGTATAGCCAGTGCCACTACAAAACTCATTACACCAATAAATTGTAGAAAATGGTTTGCATACATTTCTGAGAGATCTAACCCCTTATAGATATTATGGCTGGCAATAGGTTTGAACAAAGCGTACACGAAATTGAAAATCAAGGCTCCAGCCTCAATGCATAGCCCAATAAAGGCAATCCAAGACAGAACATGTAACACTTTTAAGATAGCATCATTTTTCTTTGTCATAGAATTTAAGATTAAATAATTGATGCAAAGATAATAAACATTCATTGATTAACAATAAAATAAAAACGAAAAACAAAAATAACTTCCAACTTGAATTATAAGTCCGCAGTAACTACTTGATACAATGATGTTTAAATTGAGAATGAAAGTCCGAAAAAATCGCTTCGGAAAGGACGTGATAGCCTTGCAGGTAACGTTTTGCAGCTACCCGAAGGTGGCGATTTCACACTAATCTTCGATTGACCAATTCATTTCAAATTTACTGAAACTTTTTCATGAAACCGAACTCGCCACTTTTGGGTAGGTGCTGTTAGGTGCTGGCATTTTATTGTAGACGATAGTAGGTTGTTCGATAGTCTACTAATACTAAACTTTGCAAACATGGATATTAAAATACAATTCGGACTTAAAGTTAAGCAGTTGAGAAATCAAAAAGGGTGGTCTCAAGAGGCATTGGCACACAAAGCTGACATAGATAGGACCTATTTACCGGGAATTGAGGCTGGGAAGAGAAACGTATCTATAGTTGTTATAGAAAAATTAGCAAAAGCCTTGAAGGTGGAGTTAACAGAAATAATGAACTTAAAAAAATAATTTATGGAAATTAAAGAAGTAAAAACTTGCATTAGAGTTGGTCATATTATTATCAGTGATGTAGAGTATTCTGGTAGTTCAATTGTTTATCACAAGAAAGCTTTAGAATTAATTTATGATAGCAAGTTCCCCACGGTGCTTAAGAGTAAGCATTTGTCACTAATATATATATTCACTGTTAATGGGGTTATTCATAAAATAGGTCAATCATCTGCAAAAAATGGAATTTCAGGTTGTATGAGTTTTTATCTAAATTCAGGGCAAGATGACCCCGGAATTAATCGATTTGCTATTAATATTTTTATTCGGGAGGAGATTAGAAAGGGTAATGAAGTAGAGGTCTACATGGCCTACATGGATTTGATTACAGTGGAAGTGCCCGGGTTATTCAAAAATGAGATTGTAGAGGTGCCAATTAGTGCAAAGGGAATGGAAGAATTATTTATGAAGCAATATCATTCTATCGAGAACCGATTCCCGACATGGAATTATCAAGAAAATGGAGAAAAACTGCCTTCTAAAGTAGCAGAATCTTTTGGTAAATACAAAATTGAGCGGGCGCGTGGACGCGGCATTAAGCGGGCGCGTGGACGCGGCATTAAGCGGGCGCGTGGACGCGGCATTAAGCGGGCGCGTGGACGCGGCTAGATTGCTTGATAGTAGTAGGAAGAACAAGACCTTCAAGCTCATAAATCCGCTTAAATAATAAACTTGCTACATTAACATCCCAGCCATTACCTGCTCTTTTACATAATTGTGAATATGATAAATCGCCAAAATCAATTTCGCCATCTTCAAAGCCCATTAATCTGAAATGCTCAAATTCGGTTAATTTTCTAACAACGTATTGGCCATTTTTCGGAACTTCTACAACTCGTAAAGTGTTGTGATGGGGTTCGGTTAATGTTATCGAAATTCCATCCGTTCGAACCTTTTTGTTATATATATCCAAACACGATGCTTCATTGACATTGAAATCAACTTTATGCTTATTTATTAGGTGCTCGATTTGTTTTTGGTTTAAATAATGATGATGCTCAACGTTTTTATCCAGAAAGTCTTTAAAATAACCTTTTAATTTCTTAGGTTGAGGAGCCAATTTCCAACCAAAAGGGATTTCATTTTTTGTCGCAAAAATCCAAACTCTTTCTCTATTTTGAGGAATACCAAAATCTTTTGAATTTAATATTTCAAATTCAACATTGTAACCGATACGATTTAATTCACTAATTATTTTTTTAAATGTGTCTTTATGTTGTTTGAATGTTATACTCTTTACATTTTCTAAAAGAATATTTCTTGGTTGCTTGTATTCACAAATACGAATTATATCATTAAATAGGGTTCCTCTAGTATCTAATTCACCAAGATTTTTCCCGGCCATTGAGAATGGTTGACAAGGAAATCCGCCAGTAAACAAATCAAAATCGGGTAGTTTTTTTTCATCAATTTTAGTTATATCTCCATAGTTCTCCACACCAGGATGGTTTAAACGATAAATTATATCAGCAAATTCATCAATTTCTGAAAAGCCTATGCTTTCGTGAGGTAAACCTGCTTTCTTTAAACCAAAATGCGCACCACCATATCCAGCAAATGTGTCAAAAAGACGTATTTTTTTCATTTATATTTTTTTAAGTATTTGACTTTTTTTTCCGCCACTTTTAATATTTCCATCTGATTAGATGTTTCTAAGACTTTGTATACAACTTGATCTGAAATGGCAGTTATTTTTAAATAGTTCAAATTAAGTTTTAAATATTCAGCCAATAGTTCAATTTGTTCATTGGTTGGGGGTCTTTCGTTTCTTTCAATCTTACCTAAAAGCGAAGGATCAATATTGATTTGTATGGCGACATCACGGATAGATAAATTCATAGATTCGCGTTGATCTCTAATAATTTCTCCGAATGTCAGTATCGTTCTGTTTTTTTTCACTTTTACAAAAAAAGTCAAAGTATGCGAAAAGGACAAATAAAGTCCTCATTTTTTATTAACATTTAACGTTAGGCTTGGTAAAATGCTTGCACCTAACGTTCCGCCCATAGGCCA
>VHBA01000059.1 GCA_016872175.1 Sphingomonadales bacterium
GAGGGCGCCTGGGCTCCTATGGGCAATTCCCCTTCAAATGAAACCATCACTTCGTCGCCTTCCTTCATGAATTTGGCGCCATCGCCAAACATGAACTTTGGAATGGGAACCTGATCGTAAGTTTCATTGTTCATACAAATGAAGCTGTCACCTTCTTCATAGAGGAATTGCAGTTCGTGGGTTTCCACGCGCACAATTATCACTTCTTCACCGCTGCGGAAGCGGTTTTCGGCGTGTTTGCCGTCTTTTACTCGGCGCATACGCGCTTGGTAAAATGCGCGGAGGTTACCGGGTGTGCGGTGTTGCCATTCAATGATCTGGCAGAGCTCACCGTTATAGCGGATGAACATGCCGTTGGATACGTCCTGGGTTGTTGCCATAATAAAGTGATGCAAATTTAACACAAAACGGCCACAGGGGCGCATTCTTTACTTTAGATACTCCAGTTCAATGCCGTACCGGGTCATAGCGTGGTAAATGACCTGAGCCCGTCTTGCGGTAAAGTTGCTGAGTATACCGCAGGTTCTGGGGCAGGGAAGCAGACCGGATATACGTGCAGCTTCAATTTTGCTGAGTTTGGCTGCGGATTTTCCATAATAATTCTGTGCTGCGGCTTCCACACCGAAAAGACCGTCACCTGTTTCAATTACATTGAGGTAAACTTCCATAATGCGTTCTTTTCCCCAAATAAGTTCTATGAGTGCGGTAAACCAAACTTCCAGTCCTTTGCGAACCCAGCTGCGGCCTTCCCATAAAAACACATTTTTTGCTGTTTGCTGACTGATGGTGCTGGCACCTCGTTTCTTGCCACCTTTAAGGTTGTGTTCCGCTGCTGCTTTGATGGCTTTGATGTCGAAGCCCCAGTGCTGACAAAAATGTTGATCTTCGCCACAAATTACTGCAAGCTGCATGTTGCGGGATATACTTTCTATATCCACCCATTCTTTTTTAAGGGGCTTATCTCCCGACCGGGAAATCATCAGCAGGGTTTTACCCGGATTTACCCATTTTAACGTGAGTACCCAGAGAAAACTAAGTGCAATAAATCCCAGTACGATGCGGAAAACCCATTTTCGGATAACTGCAAATACACCCATTCAGGTTTCGAAGATAAGCAACTTATTTTTTTAGTCCTGCTGCTTCACAGAATTGCTCATAACTCATATTGCGAAGATCAGTTTCAGAATATTTGGCCATCAGGTTTGATGAACCGTCAGCCGGTTTTTTCCCTGCTGAATTTGGGTCGTATTTTGGAACAAAAAAATAACGAAATGTATGCCCCGGGGCGTTGCCATATGGGTCGTATTCGTTATCGGGATTAGTTAGCAAAATGAGCATTTTGCCGGGCACTGGCATCCCGCTCCAAACATCTGTGCGGGGATTGTTGCCACGCATATAGGAAACCAGTAGTCTTGTCAGTTCTATTTTGCCGGGCTGGCGGATGTGCGCAGGGTATCCTCCGAGATTGGCATAAACCAAAACGACCGAAGATTGAATCAGTTCGGGCTTAATGGAGGGGTCGGTAACTTCCATTACCTGTGCGGGACCTATACCATCAATGGTTTTGTTTTCCCAGTCAGGTGCGTTTTTACCGGGCACGAGCCACTCGCTGCTCTGAAGTGGCTGGCCGCTTTGGGTTGACAGTTCTTTTTTACAACCTGCAATATTTACCCCGGCCAAAAGAAGCATCATTACGTAAAAACCGCCTGTTTTCATGGCTTTTTTGATTAGTTAAACGAAAATAGGAAATAAATTCGACAAAAATAAATGTGTTAGATGAAGGATGACAAAAAGCGGCTGTGTGATGACAAATGGTTTATGCATCGCAACGCAATCGGCCCGTTATCATCAAGCCTTAATTTAACGCATAAAACTGCAGCCTGTTTTTGCTTTTTATTCGGAAATAATTTCCGGAAAATAGGTTCTCATCTTCTTCATACCTCACGGCAATATTGACAATTTCCGTATTTAGACTGAATACGAATGGAATATCGCTGTTCTCCGCATTTCCGGTGCCGGAGGCATCCACGGTCATAATACCTTCTGCATAGTCGATGGTTTCATTCTCTTCGGCTATTTCCAGGTTGTAGGTAAACTTATTTAAGCCCAGGTAATGCAGGGTAAGTATGGCCTTGCGTGATTCTTGGGTTTCTGTAAAAACGCGGACAAATTCTCCATTCAGGTCCGATAGGTCTGCATAAACACTATCGCGCATTTGTTTTTCTACAGACTGTAATGGCTGTTCAGCGACCAAAATAAAGGGCATGGCAGCACTGTTGTCGGGTTTGCTCCAATCCCCCTCGAGTATATTGCTGTCACGGGTGTATATCTCAAAAATGCCGGTCTGATTTCCTTTCTGGTCATATTCGTAAAGCATCCAGTAGCCATCGGGATCTATTTCACCTGCTATTTTTAGTTTTTTTCCGACGGAAGCGTATTGATAATATCCGCTGATGAGGCCTTCCGAAGCGTTCAGGTACATTTCGATGGAATATTTGCCGTTGATTTTTCCCCGAAAACAGCGGTTGGAGAAATTACAGTGCGCTGTTTCGCCCTCGTGTAGAGGGGTTTGATTTTTTTCAAAGGTGGCATGGTTTTCAGCTGAATTCTTTTCACAAGACACAAGATCACCTACAGCAACACCGAACGCAAATCCGAATGTACACAATATCCACGTATATGGAATGAATACGTGAAATCCGTTTTTCAAGCGGACTGGTTTACCGTTTTCAGTACTTTCTGTTTGTGTTTCCCTATTGTTTTTTTTCGGGTTGCCAAAATACTTTTTTATCATTGAATAATGCAGACATCGAATATAAACATAAAGTTGTATTCATCGTAATTAATGACAAGAGAAATATATAAATTTATTATTTACATTCGATAGGTCTTGGAATGCCGCTTCAGAAACGAATCACATTGGAGGCTGCATAAAATTCATTCTGCCCCAGCATCCTGACGGATACACCAAACATGCTGGTTTCACCCCATCTTTTACCAAAGTCATCGCTGAGCAGTATTGCTCTGTGTGGCGGCGAATTGTACCACCCTTCCACAATTAAATTTATTAGGCGCTCGTATGTTCCATACGTGTCAGATTTGGTCCCATTTATTGCAACTTCCGTATATTCAATACTGGCATAGGCTCTATCCCCCAGTCGTTTTGCCAAACAATTTGGGTTTACCTTAATATACTCACGGGCTATCTCCTTTGTTTTTTGGGTTAAATCTACGCTGTTTTCCCAATCAAATTTGGGATGGTGCAGCCGTCGCTGGCTAATCATAATATTTACATTTCTATTGGAAATATATTCTGAAATCAGGGCGGATTTGTGAAAGGGTGTGTAACCTAGTTCAATTCTTTTTTGGTTAATTCGTTCAAAAAGCAGCGAATCGGCAAATTTTTTATTAAACACATTTCCTATAGGTGTTTCAATTTCTACCTCTGTAAAGGAAAGAATATGGGCAACCGCATAGAAATTGCCATGAATGTCAAGCGAATAGGATACGCCTAAAAACGACTTTTCCTCCGCGGTATCATTCGAAAAGATTACGGCTCTTTGTCGATCGGAATTATACCAGCCTTGAATGATAGCATCTGTAAGACTTTCATATGTATCATACCTTGCGGGATTGATACCGCCGGCAGCCACCTCTCCATAGTATAATATATAGCCTTTTTTTCCAACGGGATTGGTGTTTTGTGCTTTATTGATGATTCGGTAATCCTTATAAATCTCAGCTACTTTTTTAGATAAAAGTGCATCGTTTCTCCAGTCAAAAGTGGGATGATAAAGCCTCTGTCCCAGAGCCATCAGGGATGAATTTCGTTTTGAAACAGAGGCGGAAACTTTGGTTGAAATATATAGGGGTTTCAAGCCTATTTGGGCTCTGAACTGATTGATTTTTACTCCGAGAACAGATTCACCCAAATTGCAATCAAATACTTTTCCGATAGGGGTTTTGGCTTTGAGTGTAAAAACAAATATGCCCGTCAAAAATAATAATGGATACCTCATATTTCATTCCCTTTCCTGTTTTTCTTTTTGCCATAAAACCTTTTAACATATTATACAATAACCCAGTTTTGCCTGTAAATATTGCAGATGTATGCATAATTTATCTTTCCAATGATTTGTACCCGGTGGTTGGTCGATGCGGAAATATTTGCATACATTCGTTTTTTATCATAATTTCGTACTAAAATTCAACAACAATACCATGAAAATTAAGTATTTTAGTATTTCAATGCTCTTTTTTACCATAGTGGCAATTTTATTCACGTCTTGCGGTAAATCTGGGCAGAAATCTATTGTAACCCATGTCCCTGTTCAAATGAAAAGCAAGGGAAACTGGTCTCTCTGGGATATCAAGACCGGCGCTATTTTGTATGAGGGAGAATTTAAAAAAGCTCCTTCTGTGGCTACTGAGGGTGTATTTATTACCAGAAATGAAGATGGTGATCTTTTCTATAATAAAATTGAAGATGACAAAAAGTTCAAGGAAATTGCCGGCCCTTTTAGGTCTGGAAGCGTGTTCAGCGAAGGAGTAGCTATAGTTTGCAAGGAAGATGGTTACCCCTCTGCCATTAATTCTTCGGGGGAGGAAATTTTCAAACTCGAGCCTCAGGATGGAATAGTCATCCAGACTGTGGGTCAGTGTATTGATGGAATGATCAAATTTCAAACCGACAATGATCTCTGGGGTTTTCTTGACCGTAAAGGCAAGATCGCCATTAAACCCCAGTTTGACTACGTTGATGACTTTGAGGATGGCGTGGCCAGAGCTACAATGCATACCGACAGCAAGGATAAATTTGTAATTATAGACGCTGAAGGAAAAACCATGAGCGAAGTTGATAAGCCATACATAGGAAAAATATCAGGCAGTAGGATGGTGTATTCCGACAGTAAAGAGGAATTTGGTATTTTGTCAGCAAAAAAAGAGCAGGAAAAAATACTCAGTGCATCTGAAAAATTTAAACGTTTGACCCTAGACGGTGATGACATCTATTACAGGGCAGATGAGGAGTGGGGAAAGGTAGATGAAAAGGGTGAAATCCAAATCAGGGCCAAATACAAATCGCTTACCCGTTTAAGTGGCGATGTGTTTCTTGGGATAAAAAAAGACGGCGATGATGCCGTTTACGAGCTCGTAAATAGTAAAGGGGAGGTAACTAAAAAAGAGGATATTGACGAGGCTTTCAATCTCAGAAATGGACATTTTTTGGTTAAGGATGGAAAAGAATACCAGATTATGGACGCAGAAGGTAAGGCTGTAGGAACCAATACGGTAAAGGATATTGAAGGAATTGATGAAATAATTCGCATATCCAGTAATTATTCAGATTTGGTGGAGAGTGATTATTTTGACTGGGGAAAAATAAAAGAATATGTAGGAACGATTAAAAGTGGCAGTCTTGCCGGTTTCAGCCTTGGTGTAAGTTGTATTCAGGCCGCTACACAGCTTGATAAATTGAGTAAAGGAAGTTCAAAAGCGTCAGATGAAAAAGGTGATAAGGGTAAGGGTATGGCTTTCGAAACCCTGTATTATGACTGGAGGAATAACAATGGCGCGTATGCTTATTTTATTGGCACAGGATATGAAGATAAGGACAGCAGAACTGCCGAGCAGACCGCGGAAGGAAGTGGAACGGACGCCCCTGCAGAGGATACCACCAAGGCCGTGGAATCGGTTGAAGCTATCCAGGACAACGCCCCCGGTTGGTCATTATACCAGTCTTACCTTTATAATTCGATAAGTTTGGGTCGCACTGCATCTATGAGTGTTACCCTGAATTTTGATGATTACATTAAAAAAGGTAAAACCACTCAGGTACCCGTAGATTATGGTTATACCACATATATGGAGGAGAAAACTGTGAGTTATGAGAAGAATCCGGAAGCGAAAGTTTCCGGTGTTACCATTCAGTTTGCCGTGCAGGCTGATAAGCAGGAAAAATTGCAGAAACTGATAGATGGCGCTTTCGCCAGTGGTTTTACGCCATTGGCAGGGTATGGTGTAAAGGCGTTTTCAGATGCTGCCGGCAACCGCTGGCAGGTAAATGGTGCTGAAATAAAACTTTTACCAGCCGCCACTGCAGATTACGGAATGGGTGGTTACGGTTTATAAACGCCCTTAACACTCGGGTAAAAGATTTCCCGGTTTTTGTGCAGGTATTGACGATGTTCATACGTAATCTAAGTCTCGCTGTAATATTTGCATCATTCCGTTTTTTGGCGGCCCAACAGCAGGTGGTAACTACTGATGTTTCGGCCGAGCAAATGATTCAGTTCATGAACCGGGGGTTTGGTCATGCCGAGGTGGTGATGGGGTCTGCGAGTAACTGGAGCGTTTACTCTTCCAAATACAGCCGCTATCTGTCCTTATCCACCTATGGCGGGATTGACGCGATGGTGCAGATGTGGCAGACGAGCAGCTATGTAAGAGGTACCAATTATTATCAGAGAATTGAGTTAAATGAACTTAAAAACGGAAAGCGAATAGTTAAATACCAAACCAACAGTGAGCGTAAATTTAATACTATTCAGCAATTTCTGTTGCGGAATTCAGAGAAAATCACTTCCGGTGAATACTTGTTTTTCAGTGGTTTGCGTTTTCGCTACAAAGGCAATACAGACTGGGAGTACACTACTGATAATACACAATATGATGAAAGCTACCGGACTTATCAGGTCGTATTTTATCCTGCAGATTTATATAAATATTTGGAATCTTATTATGCCTGGGAAAGAGTTGTAAACAGTGGTTATGATGAAGAACAACTGGATGACTTTATTACAAGGTTTCCCATGTCTCCAAACATTAAAACTGCCAATCTTAAACTTCAGGAAATAAAATATAATCAATTGGATGGCACCGGCGACATCAATGCAATACATAATTTTATCAGAAGGTTTCCCGGATCGCAATATATTGCCGAATTGAGAAGCCAAAAGGAAGAAATTGAATACCGACGTGAGTTAAATTCAGGAGACTTGAGCCGTGTTTATGCGAGACTTTTAACTGAAAAAAATACGGATAGAAAAATGCAATTGCGCAGGGTTTATTTGGAGTTAAGATATAATGATTTTATAAATCGTCTTGATAACTCTGGTTCTATTGACAATAAAATTAATTTCATAAAGGGGAATAAACAGGAATTTGATACAACCGTGTATTTTTCATCAATTCAGCAGAAACTGGAAGAACTGGAATATAAAAACTTACCGAATCAAGAAGGTATAGATTGCCACAGACTACAGCAGTTTTTACAGGAATATCCTTCGTCACGCTACAGTTCATCCGTGAGACAGCGAGAAATTAAATGTCGTGAAATTGTTAAGAAAAATAGGATTTTGGATTCTGCTAATCAGGTGTATGCCGGGTTGCTGAATACCACACAATACCAAAGTATCATTCAAACGGGAGAGTTTATTTTGAATTTGTCCGGAGGAAGAAATGCAACTTTAGAAAAACAAATTAAGGAATACAGGGAATTATATACTTTTATACTGGAGCGCAGGCGGAGAATATATAATCTTCAACAAATAGATCCAACTAAATATAACAATATTGCAGCATCGTTGAAATCCTCTTTGCATGATAAATATAAAGAGTACAGAAATCTTACAATTGGTACCGAAGTTCAATACAGTATAGACACACTGGGGGCTGTGGGAGTGATCGTTAACGGCAATTGTCCCAAAGGATTTAAATCTGACATTGCCGATGGAGTAGCTAAGAAGCATCATGGCCAAATTTTCATGAAGAATATGCCCGTTATGGTTCAGAGCAGTCATGTGATTAACTATGTATCCAAAACCCAAGCCCTAAGATTCGTATATTCCAAAAACGGAGGATTCTCATATGCCGATGCAAATGCAGGTTCTCAAACGGGTGCACGGGCTTTAACTTATCTGAACAATAACAGAAGTACCTATAAGCCGGGTAAATACGCTGTTTTGGTGGATGATGTAACCTGCAATAATGAAAACCGTATGTGGATGAATGTTTCCTCTTACAGGTCCTTTACCGGAATTTCGGCAGTGCTACCGGCTCTGGTGCTACCGGGTTTGGGCACAAGGTTGGTAACAGGTCAAAAAGGGAAGGCCTGGATAACCTGGGTAACCTACAGTTTGGTAGGTTTGGGACTCTATTATCTAAACCAGTCCAACAATACATATAATGACTACAAAGCTGCAACCACACAATCCGAGATGGACCGGCTGTATGCACAATATAAGGAAGAGCGGGGATACGCTGCACGCAGCATTTTGGGTGGAGCTGCTCTTTATAGTGTTAACCTTGGTTATGTTTTATGTAAAGGGACTTCAAATTCCCTGCGAACTGCCAAGTACAGGAGTAAATATAAAAAGACAAGCAACAGAATATGAAAAAAATATGCTGTCCTTTTCGTTGAAATCAGTTACAGCAAACTATCGAGTTGGAATACTGAAGCTGATGCGAAGAAAGAGGTAATCCTTTCGCGTAATAATACCTACCGGCTCGCAACCTTCAGTACGGGAGTTTTAAATAATTTTTTATCTACCGCGGCTACCATGGTTGTCCTATCATCACAATCCAGGGGAATGGTCAGTATGGCTTCTTTGCCGTTGATGTTTTCACCTGTAAAGGAATAGCGGATATAATATTCTGTGGTAGATTTACTCTTCGCGTCTGAAAAGTTTGTCTTGAATTCAATACCAAAACTGCAGTCTGCATATCGTCCATCGTATAGGTTTAACAGTCTTTTCCAAGCAAGGGTATCTTTTTGGGTGGTGTTTTTTTCCAGCGGCAAATTGGTAGAATCCAGCAACTGAAGCATCACAGCATAAAACAGACTGTCGTACTTATCTGTTTTAAATGATTTCATAACGGATCGGTACCTTTTTTTGGGATCAGGGTCAGCTATCAAATAAACAGCGTCGAATGAACCGGATTCCAGGTAGTAGTGCGCATTGCTGTTTTTTGCTTCAAAAGGTATGGTATTGTAGCCGGGACTTAGGTAAAATACCCTTTTAGGCAACAGTTGGTCGGCATCGCTGCGCAGGTAAAGCGTATCTGCAGATTTTGCATAAACAACAAACTGTTGTTTTTCCTCTCCTGCCATAATGATATTTTGGGTGGGCTCCAACAGCTGCAGCCTATCTGAGCTTATACGGGTAACAGGGTTTTTAAAATAATCTGTAGTGCTGTTTCCGTAAAACGGACTGAAAGTAAGTGCAAAAACATCGGGCAGGTGGCTCACTGCCATTGTTTCAGGCTTGATGAGATAATATGGCATGTCTTTTTTGATAATATTATCTTGAAAATAGCCATCCATCCATGTCACATCCGTCATATACCACTGGTTATTCAGTTTCACAACGTTCCACGCATGTTTTCTTCTGAAATTGTACTCCCATTTGTAGTGTTTATCCATCGCATTGCCCACTACATAGGCGCAGGGTATTCCTGCATTTCTGCAAAGTATTTCCATAATAGTGGCATAGCCTGCACATACGGTGCTGCCATTCTGCAGTGCCTGGTAGGCCGCTACCGACTTTTTAAATGTATAGTCATACTCCAGTCTGTTCATCACATACTTGCAGATGGCTACAAATTTGAGAGAATCGGTGTGCCAGGGTTTACAAATGCTATCTGCCAGTGCCTGTAGCCATTTTTGTTCCTGATCAGTCGGTTTTCTGTAGGACAAATTTGCTTTTGCCATGGAATCAGCGGCTTTCCGGCCTCTTGTTTCCGCATTTTCCTTTGATAGGATAACTTTATTGCTCCAGGCTTTTTCTTCCTGCATTACCGGCTTCACATGATATTGATATACCAGTTTTTTCATGTTCAGTTTGTCGCCATCGGTAATACAGTTATTGTTGAGGTATAAATCCATTTGTTCCACCTGCTCGCTGAAACGCGATCCCAGGTTTGATTTAAACTTTATTTTATTGTCTCGCTTGCGCATGGAGTATTTTCCTGTATCATCCCACTGCCCATGTGTGTTTTTAGCATATTTTGAGAAAGAATAGGTTTTATTGGGATAGAGGGTAACAAGTTGTACAAGCCGGCTATTTTCGTATCGGTAATATTGCACCTTTTCTTCTGAAACCTGCGCAGATGCAGTATTGTAGCAGAATACTGCTATAAGCGGCACATAACTATAGTTTTTCATCTTCATATCCTCCTTAGGTTTATAACTATAGTTTTTAACTTTTTATTTTATTTTTTCATAAAATATATAGAGAATTGTATATTTAACCATGAAAACAGATATAAAGCCCCTTCTATCCCTGGTAAATATGCCCTCGGCAGATCATGCCCTGCTGCTTGAAAAGATACTTAGTTCCTGTGTTTCCGGATATCAGAATGTAACCATTGCCATTGTTCGTCAGCCCGTTATTGAGCCGGATGTTGCAGCCGAATGGCCCTGGCTTGAAAATAAGGTAAAGGCATTCGAGCGCAAGTCCATGCAGCAAATAGCGCACATGCAGCAGCAAATGCAAAACATTCAGCAGGTATTTGATGAACTTAAATCCCAGTTAACGGCAGATGCCTCCGTTATAGATTATATGAGAAGAGAAATGGACTGGAGTGATTTTGTTAGTAAAATGGAATTAAACCATAATGATATAATTAATACAACGGAAAATTTCCGGCAGTTTTGGAAAAGCCGGGAAAAAAAGGCGGTAATCGAGGAATGGAAACTATCCCGTTCCGGTGATGAATGGGCTGTTTCTGAGTCAAAGAGAACAGGTTACGCATTGGCTTCCTTATCGGTTCAAATACCGGAAAAAATTACCGGTGCAGTGGTTGCAGTGTATTTATTTTCTTATCCCATGCCGCGCATGGGTCATCGCTTTACCCTTTTTTATAAAAAAGGGGAAAAAGGCGGGGTAGAAAAAAAACGGACTAAAAAATAAATTTGGCTTTTTAACCGGTAAAATTTAAATGAGATTGTATATTATCTAAATTATTTAACATACTATGAAGACTAAAGTAAAGATGATTGTGCATCAGGATGCAAAATGTAAGTATCCCTAAAAATCGGACTGGTTATAATTAGGCAAAAAAGCCTAAATTTAACAAGTCAATGAAAAGATCAAAATTTACAGAGAGCCAGATTGTGAAGGCTCTAAAAGAAGAAGAAAATGGTCGTTCGGCCATTGACATCAGCCGTGAGCTTGGTATCAACAAGCAGACATTT
>VHBA01000060.1 GCA_016872175.1 Sphingomonadales bacterium
TGAATGCGGCTGCACCATAGTTTTCGCTGTTTATGGAATAACGCGATGCATGTTGGCGCCAGTGGTGACAAACACCTTGAGCAGATACTACAGAAAACCCCTGTTCAAAAAGGCGAAAGGCCATATCGTAATCCTCGGGATACACGGCATTTTCGAAGCACTCTGCTTCTCTTAGTTCCGCAGTGCGCATCATCCAGCAGGGGCTGGGTATCACGCATTCGCGCCAGATGTGTTGCCAGTGGTCATTGTTATCGCAGCGTTCGTTTAGCCAGTTTTCATAAAAACGGGTGCCTGTACCGCAATTTTCTTCCGGAAAAAACTGAACCCTGCCTGTAACAATGGTTTTGGGCATAGCCAATTCCAGTTCTCGCACCAAATTTGCCAGTTTATCCTTCGGCATGATATCATCGGCGTCCATTCGGGTAACGAATTCGCCGGTGCCGGCCGCTAATATTGTGCGGTTTGCCGCTATTAGTCCTTCGCCTGTAGGTTCTACCCGGTGAAAGCGTGCATCAGAATTTATAAAGTGCTGTGCAATAGCTGCAGAGCCATCGCTGCTGCCGTCATCCAGTATACAACATTCCCAGTCTGTGAAAGTCTGTTGCTGTATGCTTTGCAGGCATTCCTCCAGAAAAGGTTTGGCGTTTTTAACAGGGAGCAGCACAGATACCCGCGGCATGATGCAAAGATGGGGATGCGTGTGGTTTTTTGTACATGTGCAAGAATCGCAACGTATGGAACACAACAATGGGGCGAACTTGCAGGCATGTTGGATGCATTCTTCGAGCCGGTAGACAAATCGGTGTGGGCTCCTTTTCGCAACAGCGATACGCTGCTTGGCGGTAAAATTCATATCCACGGAAATTCTTTTCCCAAACTCAAAAACTGTAAGGTAGCGTTAGTGGGTGCGGGCTATCCAGCCGATGAGGTCAGGCGCAAATTGTATTCGCTCAGTTGGCGCTTTGATAACCTGGGCGTAGCGGATTTGGGCAACCTGAAACTGAACGGTGACGCCAATAGCAGGCAGTTTGCCATGAGTGAAGCCATAGGTGAATTGCTGGCCGCAGGCATGAAAGTGCTTATCATTGGCCATGATCCGTTACTGTTGTATGGCTATTACAAGGCATACCGCCAAACCAAAGAACCGGTGGAAGTGGTAAAGGTGAGTCCGGATGTGGATCTGGACGAAGGCACTCCGCTTAGGCAGATTCTGGTGGAAAAGCCCAGCTACCTTTTCAATATTGATTTTTTGGCCACCCAAAGTTATTACATCAACAACCAGACGGCCTCAGTGCTGGATAAAATGTATTTCGAAAACCACCGCCTGGGAGAAATTCGGGCGAGCATGGAGGAAACAGAACCCATTTTGCGCAGTGCCCACCTGCTGATGTTTGACATGAACGCCTGTCGCTATGCGGATGTGCCGGGAACGATGCTGCAAAGTCCCAATGGATTGTATGCGGAGGAGGCTGCCAGGCTGGCGCGCTACGCAGGTGTGAGCAATACCCTTAGTTCGGCGTATTTTTATGGGTTAAATCCTGAAAATCCCCAGTCTGCCGACCACGTGCTGCTCTCGCAGATGATTTGGTATTTTCTGGATGGTTTTTGTGCAAGGTTCAACGATCACCCGGTGCATAACCACGAGGATTTTCTCATTTACAGAAACCGGTTAAGCAGCACAGGACACGAAATTATTTTTTACAAAAGCCGCAAAAGCAACCGCTGGTGGATGGAAATTCCGCATCCCTATGACAAAAAGACCTTTTTCATAGGTTGCAGCTTCCGCGATTATGAAACGGTGTGCAACGACGAAATGCCCGACCGCTGGTGGAGAGCCTATCAGCGGTTGATGTGAAAATTGTTTATTTGTTAATGCATGCCGGTCTGTGGCCCATCCGCCAGAACTTAATAACTCCTTCATTCCCTAATTTTTTCATTCTTTCATTAAAAAACACCCAAAACAAATCCAATCCCAATAAACAATTAAACCAATAGACGATATTCGGGCACAGACAAACTGTACACTATCAACTGTAAACTAAAAAGTTATCTTTGTTTCATGTCTCCCATTACCCGCAGCATTTGGGTTTTATCGCTGGTCAGTCTGTTTACCGACATGGCCTCCGACATGCTTTACCCCGTGTTGCCCGCCTACTTGCGCAGCATTGGGTTTAGCGTGGCTTTCATCGGATTGCTCGAGGGCATTGCCGAAGCTGCTGCCGGTCTCAGCAAGGGCTACTTTGGCTACTGGAGCGATATGAGCGGCAAACGGCTGCCCTTTGTGCGGCTGGGATATGCCCTCAGTGCGCTTTCCAAGCCGTTGATGGCCTCCATGGCTTACCCGGTATGGGTTTTCTGTGTGCGCACCCTGGACAGGCTGGGAAAAGGCATGCGCACCGGCGCCCGCGACGCCATCCTGGCCGATGCCTCCACCGACGGCAACCGCGGTAAGGTTTTCGGGTTTCACCGCAGCATGGATACCGTAGGCGCCGCCTTGGGTCCTGCACTGGCCCTGATATGGCTTTATTTCCGCCCCGGTGATTACATCCCGCTGTTTTTTATTGCCTTTTTACCGGGCATGGTATCTGTGTTGTTGCTATTTACCCTCAAAGAACAAAACGGCCTCGCACCGCAAGGCAAAACCGTCACCTTCAGCGACAGCATGCGTTGGCTAAAAAGTGCCTCTCCGGCCTACCGAACCTTACTTTGTGGCCTGTTGTTATTTGCGGCCATCAACAGTTCCGAGATTTTTTTGCTGCTGCGCGCCAAAGACCTGGGCATGAGCGATGCCGGCGTGGTGGGGCTCTATATTTTCTACAACCTCATTTTTGCGCTGCTGGCCTATCCATTGGGCCGCTTGTCGGACACGGTGGGTATGAAGCGCATATTTCTGCTGGGCTTGGCCCTGTTTGCCATCACTTACCTGGGCATGGCCCTGCTTAGCTCTACTGCCGCCATGATTGCCCTGTTCTTTGTGTATGGTGGTTTTGCGGCCGCCACGGACGGCCTTGCCAAGGCGTGGATAAGCAAAGTTTGCGGGCCCCGAGAGAAGGCTGTGGGACTGGGAACTTTTGCCGGTTTGCAGAGCTTATCGCTGCTGCTGGCCAGTGTTTGGGTGGGACTACTGTGGGATGTAAAGAGCCCTATGATGGTTTTTCTCATCACCGCCGGACTTACCGTTCCGGTAGGTTTGTATTTTGTGGTGGGGGTGAATGAAAATGCCGACCCTCAAAAACCTTAAGGTTTTTAAATCGTTACCTTTACCAAATGAAAAACATGAAGACAGCCTTGGTTACGGGTGCCTCGGGCGGACTCGGACTGGAATTTGCTCGCTTGCTGGCTGCCGATGGCTACCGCATGCTGCTGGTGGCCCGAAATGAAAAAGCCCTGCAGGCAGCTACCGCCGAAATGCAATCCCTTTATGGTGCGGAGGCGAGTTACTACGCAACAGATCTATCCAAACCCGATAACGTGGAGACCCTACTGCAAAAACTTAAAACCGGCAACATCAGCATCGATTGCCTGGTGAACAACGCCGGCTTTGGTGATGCGGGCTATTTTCTGGATAAACCCTTTGAACTGCACCATGAGATGATGATGCTGAACATGCACGCACTTACCCGCCTCACCTACGCACTGGCACAGGAGATGAAGGCCAAGGGGCACGGCTACATCCTTAACCTTGCGTCTACTGCGGCTTTTCAGCCCGCTCCGGCTTTTGCAGTATATGCTGCTACCAAATCTTATGTTCTCAGCTTTAGTGAAGCCCTGCGCTATGAACTGCGAAAAACTGGAGTGAGCGTTACGGTTTCCTGTCCCGGCCCCACCGAAACTGCTTTCCACGACCGCGCTGCTACCCGCAATTCCAAAATCATGCAAATGGGCATGATGAAACCGGAGGTTGTTGCAGAACAGGCCTTCAGGGCTATGAAAGCCCGCAAACGCAGGGTGGTACACGGCTGGCTGAATAAAATACTGGTATTAAGCGGCGGTATTACGCCACAGGGCTTGCTTATCAAGACCACCCATGATCTGATGAAACCCTAATTTACGCGAGTACGTCCCAGGTTTTGTCTGCCAATAGCCGCACGGTGTGCAGAAACTCGGAAAAAGGCATTGTCTTACCCCATTCATAAGGCGCTACCATACTCAACACCTGGGTACCGTCATCTTTTTGGTAAAGGTGGTATATGCCGCCAATCACGGGCTCAAAATTGATAGAGGCCTGGTAAATGGCATGGCTCACTTCCAACCGGTGTTCAATATCGCGGGCTTGTTGAATCAATAAAGCGGCCTGCTTGCGCAGCATATCAATCTGCTGCTGGGCCTGGTGTTGCATAGCCTCATGGGCATTGGCTTTCAGCAGACGCTTGTCTATGGGCTCAATTTTTGGCGAACTCACCGACAAAGCATACGGTGCCTGACTCAACTCTCCCTGAAACAGGGCGTCTTTGAGGTAATCGGGGCGATTGTCGGTAACTTCGTTTTCTTCCATGAACGATATTACTAACAAACGCAGGGGCGATTTGTTCTAGCGCTTGGTGCGGGTATTTTCCAGCCCGTAGCCAATCAGCTCATCATAGTTCATGGTCTGATTGCGGTGATACATTAAAACCATGTAATTGTTCTCTGTTTCGCTGTGCGAGCCTTCGAAGTGCCTAGTATCCACCGAACCGTCTGCAGGGTCATAAACCGCGTATGAATAGTTGTAATAGGCCTGTTTTAGGGGAATGACTGCCTCATAGGTTTTGTTGTCGGCGTTGTAAAACATTTCACAGTCAGGGTGCATGCGCCAGTCGCTGAGTTCGCCATACACATACACTTTCTTATTTTTCAGCTCCTCATCGCTTTTGAGGGTAAAATGCACAAAGCAGTAGTCGCCTTCGGCAGAAGCACCTGAAGGAAGCGGAATATCGCGGCTAAAGAGAAAATAGCGACCGTTGTAATCGGCCCAGTTGAAGTAGCGGTCGAAGCGGCGTGTCTGATCTGTAATGAGCACAATATGCTTCTGGTTTGCCACATTAAAACGTTGTTTTACGCCTGCGGTGCTTTGGCGGAAGCTGCGGATATCAAAAAACCGAAATTCATTGAGGCCTTCAAACTGGTTTCCGGTTTGGTACTGGTAATTGTAGCTGTTGCCTGAAATAAACTGAGGAGCAAGGCCTGTATTGGCAGTCACCCATTCTCCATTTCGCATTATAACGGCTTTGAGATCCTGGTAGGGCTTAGGCATGAAATAATTATCGGTAAGGACAAAGTTAAAATTCACCTGTTGGTGCGTAGGTCGTAGCTCCACCTGTGAACTTTGAATTACGGTGAGGTCCACACGTCCTTTCATATCTAGAACCATCAGCCTTCGTGAGAGCACGATGTCGGTCTCGTCGTAGTTTCTGTAAACCAATAGCAGGTAATTACCCGAAAGGCGCGGTGAAGTGTTGGCCGAAGGCACAGAAACATCATAGTGAACAAACTTCATCAGGGTGCCATTGCTAAAGTTTACAGATTCAATGTTTTCAAATCCCTGGCCATTCAGATACTGGTTCTTCTGTAGGTTGCTTGGGTTCCACATGGCATCGCAGTGAATGAGGGTATATTGGTAGTAATCCCGTTCATCGGTCAGCTGGTCAAGCTCCAGTTTCAGCGTAGCTGTTTCGCCCAATTGAACCACTGGAAAGGGAAATCCGGAGGCCGTATTTTCCATTTTTACGGTGCGGAAGTCTTTTTCATAAATGGCATTGGCGTAACGCAGGCTACTGTCTTTGGTCGCCCAAAGGCAGGCAGGAAGCATCAAAAGAAGTCCGGCAACAAAATTTCTCATGCAGTTAAACGTTATTCCAAATGTATGCCAAAAAAATGGTTTGAGGTAGAGGTATCAATATTTTACTAAGGTTTTATGCATATCATTTATCATAACGGCGCTGTGCATATTGAGTATTCACATCCAATTTATCACATGTATTTTTACAGTATTTTAAAAACAGATTCGACATCAGTGAGCGATACTCTTGGTTTGTAACAGGCTACGAGATGCAGTAACGCTGCAATGCATATCTACAAGCCCCGTAAGGGTTATAAAGTAGTTTTAAAGATCGTACATTAAAGGGACGCGCACGCACGCGCTACGCAGTAATATAAGTGAAAGCTACTAAATAAACAAATTTTTAGAAAAATTTTTTTTAACGCTTTGTGCATTACTTTGGCGGATAAAAAAATACAAAAAAACATGCAATAAAATTTGATTTATAACAGTTTGTGTTGTATATTTGTTCTTCATCCATTTTTAACTTAAAGCTACAAGCCAATAAACACCACAAAAGTGGCGCCCCTCCTTTTGTGCCCAAAAATTTAAAAAATAAAACATCATGAATAATAAACCTTCTTCGCAGCCTTACAAAATCGATCGTGCCCTGCGCGCGGCGTACAGTGAACTCCAGGCCACCTGTATGGTTGGTAGCTTATGGAGCGAAATGCCCAATCTTGCACAACTCACGGGGGATATTTTTTTATCAGCAGACGAGGTAGCCGTGCTGGCAATAACCTATGTGCAGGGAGAAACCATGTTACAGGTTGATGACAAGGTTTACAAAAACCTGTTGCAATTTCACTTCGAAACAAATGGTGTGCGCGCACGCAACGTGATGAAACGCATGAGTACATCGGGAATTATAGATTTGCACCGTGACCGTGAAACAGGCAGTGCATCCTATTCACTGAGTCATGAAACCGAGCGCGCCATTGACGAGGACGACACCAAGGGTTTCAAGGGCTCGGCACCGCAGGGCCTGGATGCGATGTTGCAGTATGTGACACGCCGCCTACTTGACCGTGACCACCTTGTGCCACGTCAGTTCAATGATTATTTGGAGATGGCTAAACGCCATAACCGCAACCTCGCAGTGGTAAAATTCATGGAAGATACAATGTTGTTTGGCGGCCCGGAGGAGGAATTTACCCTGCTGGCCATTTGCGCACGCGCAGCCATAGAAAATGAATCTTTCAACTTTGTTTACCTGGATACCTATATCCGTATTGACCGTGGGAATATTCAGCGCCTGCGCCAGGAAATCCTGGATGGCGAATGGCTGCCCATCAAAAAAGGTCTTGTTGAGGTAACCGGCTCCAACATTATGGAATTCAACCCTGATCTGCAACTCACAGAGGCAGGTTTTGATCTGTTTCTGGGTGAACTGGATCCTGCTATCCTTAAAATGATACGCAGAAAAATGGCATCCGTGAGAACACCCCTCATACAGCCCGAAGAGGTGCATAAAGTGCAGTTGCATTTTAGCCCTGCCCTGCAGCGTAAAACCGAGCGTATCGCCAAATTACTCAGCGTAAAAGGTTTTCGCGAATACCAGCAAGGACAGTCCAGAAACGAACGCATGAAAGGCATTACCCTGTTGTTTCACGGAGGCCCGGGCTGCGGCAAAACTGAGTTTGCCCTTCAACTGGCAAAACTAACCGGCAGGCCCGTGATGAAAATTCAGGTTACCGACTTCATGAGCAAGTGGGTGGGCGATTCAGAAGCAAACCTCAAGCGCATTTTCTCGGATTACCGCAAAATGTGGGATCGCCTGGAAGTGAAACCCATCCTGTTTCTCAATGAGTGCGACCAAATCATTGGCAAACGCCTGAACGCCACCCGCAGCGTGGATCAGATGCAAAACGGCCTGCAAAACCTGGTTTTGGAAGAGATGGAGACATTTGGAGGTATACTCATTGGTACTACTAACCTTACCCAGAATATGGATCCGGCATTTGAACGCAGATGGACCATGAAACTGTTTTTCGATGCACCCGGAATTGAGGCCATGGCAGCCATCTGGAAAGGCCATATCAAAGGATTGCGCAAAACCGAGGCTGAATACCTTGCAAAGAATTATGCATTCACCCCGGGTGAGATCACCAATGTGGTGCGCCGTTTCAACGCAGAAAAACTTCTGGGACTTGAGGATACCCGCCTCAACACCCTCATAGAACTGTGTGAAACCGAGCGATACAATAGTAGGCCTGCAACCAAAACGCCCCTGGGTTTCCTGGTTCCCGGGCAGCAGGAGATGGATATGCAGAAGGACAGGAGAAAGGCGGGGTGATAAAAAACAGGGCGGAAATTTTTCCGCCCTGTTTTTTATTAATGGTTATAATTACAGCGGCTTCACCACAAACGCCCACAACTTGATTTTCACGTCTACACCGGCTCCATAGTTTTGATTGCGTAATCCCATCACTATGGTTCTGTCTGTATCATAAGGTGTGTCCAGAATATCTATATATTTATCGTGAATATTCTTGGTTTGTGGCTTGGAAATAAAGGATTGAAAATCGGAATTATTAAAGCTAAAATTAGCTGCCTGATCCGATGTCATGAAATATATATCTGCGTTGGATTTTCCTATTTCCGTGAGGTTTAATGCCGACAAAAGTCCCCAAGCATAAGCCACAAATGGGTCCTGGGTCATTTTAGCTGCTGCTGCAGGCAGAATCACTTTGGCAAGTGCATCTACAGGTTCCGGGCCGGCACCCATCCAGTATGCCCAATATACAGTTCTTGGTGGCAATTTTATGGTGCGAGTGATAATAGATTTGTTAGAAAAAACCGCAGTACTGCGTGCGCCCAACCTGAAGGTCTCCTCCACAATTTGGTAAGGCTCTACATAATCGTTATAAATAACAGGCTCAGGCTCCTTTTGACATGAATTTAGCAAAGTCAATCCTGCGGCAAGCGTTGTGGTCAGCAGTGCAGAAAATCTCACTCTCATAAGCATTCTATGATTTTATAGCTAAGTGCTGTGTGGGTAATAAGGGGCGAATTGTCCTTGAGATAACGTGCCTCGTAGCCTACAGGAACACAGCCCGTTCTGTGGTTGAACTGATAACCGTCATTGATAAACTTGTAAACATCATCAAGCGTTTTGAGTGATGTTTCAGGGCCCGGCGCTGCTTCAATGGTAAGCTGCAGGCTGGATATGAGCTGTCTCTGACCGGTGGTAAGAGATCCGCCAAAACCATTGAGCAAAAGCTCAATACAGGTTTTGGTTTCTTTTTGGCTATATGCCGAAACCACCCTCAACAGAGCCACCCGACCATAGGAAACGCTGGAAATATAGGCGGGGGCGTTGTCGGGTGTTAATACCCTTTTTAAATCGGAAACATTCACATTGGCACCAAAGAAACCGGCCGGATTGGATGGATATTCAGCACTCACGGTGAAATATACATTACGTACCATCATGTACATGGTTGTCAAACCATTGGTATTGATGCTTTGAAAACGCGTTCCCAGACCACCGGCCAGAAAATTAAAATTCAGTCCCAAGTCCACAAATGCCTGATGGGTGGAATAGGTAGTCTGCACATTCTGGTAGGTGTAGGCAGGGGGCATAAACCAAAATAATTTTGACCTTTTATCAAATTCAGCCTGATAAGAATTGTTGGAAGGATTAGGCAATGAAAATCCCATAGAACCCTGTGTACCCTGTATGTTGTAATTCATATTCTCACGGGGAAAATTCCCCAATGAAACCAGGCGGCCGGTATTTCTAAGGTAGCTGCTCTGTACGATGTTTCCCGGCCATATATCGGCTTTGTCATCAGCATAAAAAAAGTCAAATGAGTTAAGGCGCTGTATTCGCTCTGCCGTGTAGGTTTTGCATTTTGAGGTAACACCTGCAATAATCACATCTTCCAGTGCGGTATCGCGATATTTTACGCTGTTATCGGGCACAGAAGACGGCAATAGTACCTGGTCTACCGCACTGTTAATGTCGGAGGCAGGCTTTTGTATGTCATCTTTCTTTTTGCATCCAACTGAAAGTAGTTGAAAAATCAGAAAAATGGTGGCTGATTTTTTTACCATGGTTTAATTGCAGCGATAAGGATCCTGAGAATCTCCCGGAATAACATAATCAGATTGAAAACAAAAGTTTAAGATTGCAGATTCCATGCTGATAATTCTTGGTTCACTAACCGTTAAGCCTCTTACTGAATTGGGAACATAAAAAACTTCCTTTGCGTTGGCAGGTACATTGGCAAAATGAATATACTCTGTTTTGAAAACATAACCATTGGCAGTAATAATATCTATTTGTGCATCTACATTCTCCAGCAAATAGCCGGTTTTATTTTCCAAGTACACCATGAGATTGGAAATTCCTCCCAAACCTTCAACATCATAACCGCTTCTGCTTATTACAAAATAATCTGACCAGTTGTTGCGAATAAAACGCTTGTTATTTTCCACCTGTTCCTGTTGCTGTTGCTTCCGAAGTATCTCATCGTCAGCAGGATTGGCATCTTTAGCTGCATCCTGTGCGATACCTTTTTCAATTTCGGGATTCATTACAACATTATCTGAAGAGGAAGAACGACGATTTGCGTTTACAACCAAGATGATAATAATCAGCACTGCTACCAGCCCAATTACAATTCCTTGATTCTTGTTTGATTTTGCCAAAGACTGTTCTGGTAATTGCGGAGGTGGAGATACCGTCCTCTGCCTTATCACGGGCTTCAACTCCTGGATTTCCGAAGCAGGCTTCCAGTCATCCAACCCTTCAAACCAAATAAGGGTTTCCGGATATACTTTCAGGTCCATTAATTCAGGAAGCCCAAATGGCCCCTTGCGGTCATCACCTTCTTTAATGTAGTATTTTGACAT
>VHBA01000061.1 GCA_016872175.1 Sphingomonadales bacterium
CCCCATGTTGTAGGTTATTTGATAACGGGGCAAACCTGTGGGATACCAAGCAAAAACATCCCCATTGGGAACGTCGTTAACAAAAGTAGCAGACTGTTCTTTATTACCATTGGTGAACCAGGTTTGATTGCTGCCATTTCTTATTCCATTGCTGTAAAACGCAGCATATTGCTTCACACCGTTGGGATAATAGCCGATGATTTCACCATCCAGCTTACCATTGTTAAAATTGCCGCTATTTTTTATGGCACCGTTGGGGTAATAATAGCTGTACGGTCCATTTTTATAACCCTGCACCCAGGTTTCGGAAGCCACAAGCACATTATTCTCCGTAAACTCCTTGTAGCTGCCGTTTCTGAAGCCATCTACCCAATAAATCTCTTCATTTACCACTTTATTGTCCCATAATTTAACACTTATTCCAGTAAAGGGTCTGTTTTTTGAAAACGCCACCCCATTGCGCATCTCAAGGTTTTCAAAAAATATTTTAGAAGGCTTTTTGGGAGTAACATCATTCTGCGCCCCGCCATGTATGGAAGACAGCAGAAAAGATAATATTAGTAAAAGTCTGGTGTTGTTAATCATAATTTGATTTTTCAAAATTAAGGTGTTGGTGTAGCTTTACCGAAAACGATTTTCCACATGCATTTGGACAAGATCAGAGACTACTGTTTGGGGTTGCCATTGGTAACTGAATCGTTTCCGTTTGATGAGAATGTGCTGGTATGGAAAGTGGCAGGCAAAATGTTTTGCCTTGGAGACATTACCCGATTTGACAGCATTAATCTCAAATGTGACCCTGAATGGTCTGCAACTCTTCGAGATGAATACCCTCAGATTGTTCCGGGATGGCATATGAACAAAACGCTTTGGAACACAGTTTATTTGGAAGGATTGCAGGAAAAATTCATCGAAAGCCTAATTTTGCACTCATACCAAGAAGTGGTACGGAAATTGCCTAAAAAGATTCAATCAACCATTCAAATTTAAAATGAATAAATACATAACCACCGCGCTGGCCTTTGCCTTCATAGGTGTATCTATGGCGCAGAAAAAAGCGGCAAAAGACAAGAAAAACACAAAAATGAACGAAATACCACAAATCATTCAAGCACAGCCTGATGGCATGTATGCAGAAATGCAAACCAACAAAGGCAGTATCTTTTTGACCCTGCATCACAAACAAACTCCGGTAACGGTTTGCAATTTTGTAGGTCTTGCTGAAGGAAAAATTAAAAACACAGCAAAGCCAACCGGTGTTCCCTATTACGATGGCATCAAGTTTCACCGTGTAATAGCCAATTTCATGATACAGGGTGGCGATCCACAGGGCAATGGCACCGGCGGTCCCGGATACAACTTCGATGATGAGTTTTCTCCCGAATTGAAACATACCGGTCCGGGCATTCTTTCTATGGCCAATGCAGGTCCCGGCACCAACGGCAGCCAGTTTTTTATTACCCATGTTCAAACCGACTGGCTGGATGGCAAACACAGCGTGTTCGGTAAAGTAATTGAGGGGCAGAACATTGTAGACGCCATACAGCAGGGTGACTCCATCGTTAAGCTTAAAATTTATCGCAAAGGGGGTGATGCTGAAGCATTCACCGCTACCCAGGAAATGTTTGATCAGTTGCAGGCACCACTTAAAGTTGCCAAAGAAGAGAAGATAAAAAAACAGGATTTTGCCCGCAATGATGAAGAAGTTTTAAAGATGTATCCTACCGCCCTGAAAACCGAAAGCGGATTGTGGTATGTGATTGAACAAGCCGGAACCGGTGCAAAAGCTTCTGCTGGCAAACAGGTTAAAGTGCACTACAGCGGAAAACTGGCCGACGGCATGGAATTCGATAATTCATATAGCCGTAATGAGCCCATTGCTTTTCAGCTTGGTGTCGGACAAGTAATTCCGGGTTGGGACGAAGGCATTGCACTGATGAGTGTAGGTGCCAAGTTTAAACTTATTATTCCTTCTAAGCTTGGTTACGGACCCAGGGGCGCAGGTGGTGTAATACCTCCCAATGCCACCTTGATCTTCGACACTGAACTGATGGAAGTTAAATAATTGCCGAACGATGAATCTAACAGAGAACTTTGAATCACTGGTAGATACGTTCACAAAGAATACCGCAAAAATTTGCGGTATTCTTTTTAATATCGATGACCAAATATTTTTCAGAAAGCCCACACAAGACGGTTGGTGTGTGGCGGAAATCATCGAACATTTGTTAATCTCTGACAGGACTGGGTTATTTGCCATTGTGAGAAAATCACAGCCCACCGAAAGAAATCCATTGGAAATAATGGGTTTGCTTGAAGAGCGAAGTAGCACAAAAAATTTAAAAATTGAGGCTCCGGAAGCCGCTATGCCCAAAGGTATCTTTAAAACAAAGGAAGAAGCCATTGATGCATGGAAGTCCAACAGGGAAAACGTGCTTAAAAAAGTAAATCCGGACAATATATGGATGCTGGCGGCGGGTTTTGAACACCCAAAACTGGGCATGCTTACCACGGCTGAATGGATGCTGTTTATGTGCTGGCATAGCGAACATCATCTGCCTCAAATCGAAAGATGCATTTAGAATTAGAAAAGCAACATTTCAGGTTTCGAAAAACTTGCTTTTGCACTGTTGAAAACTACTGAATTAGTTTCTTACACGTTCCTGAATTCCCATACTACTTTTGTATCCCGTAGCGACCAAATCACATCGCTTTTCCAACATGAAAAAAGCCAAATTCGTCTTCGTTACGGGTGGAGTTACCTCCTCTCTCGGCAAAGGCATTATCTCCGCATCACTGGCAAAACTTTTACAGGCCACGGGTTACAGTGTAACCATCCAGAAATTTGACCCGTACATCAACGTAGACCCGGGAACCCTAAACCCCTATGAGCACGGAGAATGCTATGTAACCGAAGACGGTGCGGAGACCGATCTTGACCTTGGTCACTACGAGCGTTTTCTGAATACGCCCACCTCGCAAAACAATAACGTTACCACCGGGCGGGTTTACCAGACCGTAATTGAAAACGAACGCCGTGGCGATTACCTGGGCAAAACCGTTCAGGTAATTCCCCACATTACCGATGAGATTAAAAAACGCATGCGGTATTTGGGTGAGAGTGGGGATTATGACATTGTTATCACCGAAATCGGGGGAACTGTGGGCGATATTGAATCGTTGCCATACGTGGAAAGCGTGCGTCAGTTGCTTTGGGATATGGGACCTGAAAATGCCATTGTTATCCACCTTACCCTCATTCCCTACCTGGCAGCAGCAGGCGAATTAAAAACCAAGCCCACCCAGCACAGCGTGAAAATGCTGCTGGAACAAGGTGTTCAACCCGATATACTGGTTTGCCGCACCGAAAAGCACCTTACCACAGAAATGCGCCGAAAAATTGCACTATTCTGCAACGTACACCAAAACGCAGTTATCGAAAGTATTGATGTAAGCACCATTTATGAGGTTCCTATGGTGATGCTGAAAGAGAAACTGGATAAGGTTGTTTTGAATAAGCTAAAGCTGAGACGCCCACAGGAACCCAACCTTGATCAGTGGCGGGATTTTCTTTTCAGGCTGGAACATCCCAAAAGTGAGGTAAATATTGCGCTTGTAGGCAAATATGTAGAGTTGCCCGATGCCTATAAATCCATCAACGAAGCGTTCATACATGCCGGTGCTGCCAATGAGTGTAAAGTGAATGTAACCTACATACACAGCGAACTAATTACCGGAGGCAATGCACCCCATAAACTAGTCGGTTTTGATGGCATTTTGGTCGCACCGGGTTTTGGTAATCGCGGAATCGAAGGAAAGCTAACTGCCGTGAAATATGCCCGTGAAAACAATATCCCTTTCTTTGGCATTTGCCTGGGAATGCAGTGCTCTGTGATTGAGTTTGCACGCAATGTGCTTGGCTTGAAAGATGCCCACTCGGCCGAAATGGCAAATGACACCAAAAACCCTGTGATCGATTTGATGGAAAATCAGAAAAAAATCAGTCACATGGGCGGTACCATGCGTTTGGGATCTTACGCCTGTGAGTTAGCGAAAGGTTCGCAAGCGCAAAAAGCTTACGGCAAAGCAAAAATTATTGAAAGGCACCGCCACCGTTACGAATTCAACGATAAATACAAAAAACGCATGGAGGAAGCCGGCATGAAAATTACAGGCACCAACCCGGATAACGGGCTGGCCGAAATTGTAGAGATTCCCGAGCATAAATGGTTTGTGGGGGTTCAGTTCCACCCCGAACTGAAAAGCACGGTAGCCAATCCCCACCCTCTGTTCGTAAAATTCATCAAAGCTGCGATGGAATAACCCTGCCAAACGATGCAATTTCTTCCTTACAAAAAATGGAAATCTGGCGGATACCACAAGGAAGAGGTAATCATTGGTTTATTGTTTTGCCTGGCACTGATTCCTGTACTTCGCAACATCAGTGCCGATAATGATCTTGATATTTTTTATCTGGCGGCGGAGGAACTTCGCCTAGGTACCAATCCATATAACGGACCACACATGTTTGGCATGTGGTACTATTACAGCCCACTTTTTGCTTCTGTATTGGCACCACTTACCCTTTTCCCTGTTCAGGTACTAAAAGTACTGTGGATGTTGCTGGGATTTGTCATGCTAAACCGCATTTACGTTTTACTAAGAAGATTTCTCAATGTCGGATACAGCAGCCGTGAAACCTGGTTTTTAATTGCGTTGGCTTTTAATTCATACCATGCGGTTTTCATGAACCTACTATATGGTCAATTAACCATTTTAATTTTTTGGTGCTGTTTAGAGGGTATTTACAGGATGAAAGAAAGCCAATATATCGCTGGCGGCTTATCATTTGCCCTGGGCATTAATATCAAAATTCTGCCCGTTTTTTTCTTTTGGTATTTTGTTCTCAAACGCAACCTGAAAGCCTTTTTCATGATAAGCGCAGGAATTGCAGTACTCATACTTATCCCCTACCTGTATTTGTCTGCCGGTTACCACACTCAAATTATGAAAGACTGGCTGGGATTGTTAAATCCATTGAACAAAGAGCATGTGAACACTGTAGGAGAAGGCGGTTTTACCGATTTTGCCAGCCTGCTTACCCGTTATTTCACCAATACAGTTGTTCGCGGTGAAGGCAATTACTCCATAGCAGCGCTCAGCACAAAACAGATATTCCTGATTCAATGGACTTTTAGGGTATTTATTACTGTATTATGCGCATGGGTGTTATTGAAATTAGTTCCGCGTAAATTCAATGGTGAAAAAGCTATACTCGCGGGTGCTGCATTTTTCATGGCCTGCATTCCTGTTGCTTTTCCGCACCAGCGCGATTACTCGGTAATGATGTGTATTCCTGCGGTGGCATTGATGCTGCATGGTTTTATTGTTAATGGTTTTCGACTGCCAAAAGGCTTACAAATATTCACGCTTACAACAATGACCCTAATGGGTCTAATTATATTTTTCCCATTATTGCCATGGCCGGTGCGTCACTTTATCATGGAAAGCAGAATTCCGGGCTGGGGAATGTTGTTGTTTATTCCCAATGTAATATTGTGGTGGAAATTCCTACCCGATTCAGTTACCCAGAAAGAGGGAATGTAGCAACTGCTGTGAACGCACCGCCTTCTTACCGACAGCTTTTTTAACCATCGTGTTCTGCATACCTGCATCCAGCACACGGGCTTTGACATTGTCGGCCAGCTGGGTTTCCAGAACCTGTATAAGTACTTGCTTCAATTCTTTGTCCTGAACGGGAACCGTCACCTCAACCCTCGATTGAAGATTACGCTGCATTAAATCTGCGCTGCCAATGAACACTTCAGGATCTCCGCCATTTTCGAAATAAAACACCCGCGCATGCTCCAGGTATTTATCAATGATGCTTACAGCACGTATATTTGGATGATTTTCATCAATCGCAAGGCAACAGATTCCCCGCACAATCAAGTCAACTTTAACACCGGCAGATGCGGCATCCACGATGGCTTTAATGGAAGCCTCATCCACCAGAGAATTGATTTTGATAATCGCACGTGCATTCATTCCTTTTGACGCAAAATCCATCTCGCGGCACAACAGTGCAATGAAACGTTCCCGTGTATTAATCGGACTTACCCAAAGGGTTCGGAATCGGGCCTTATCAGGCCTAAAATTCTGAATCAGGTCAAACACATGTAGGCATTCCTCCCCTATTTTTTTGCGGGATGTGAGCAAAGCATGATCGCAATATAAACGGGCAGTATCTTCATTGAAGTTCCCTGTTCCAATATGCACAATATTGGTAGTTTCAAAACCCACTCTGCGTGATATTACCATAAGCTTGCTGTGAACCTTAAAATTGGGTATGCCATAAATCACATAAGCTCCTTCTTCTCTTAAACGGTTGGCCCAGTAAATATTGTGTTCCTCCATAAAACGGGCTCTCAGTTCCATTACCACAATCACCTGCTTTCCGTTTTGTATGGCGTTAATCAAGGCTTCGGCAACGCTGCTGTTTTCTGCCAAACGGTATAAAGAAATACGGATTGCAAAAACAGTGGGATCTATGGCTGCCTCCCGCAGCAGTCTGATGATATAATCAAACGGCTGGTATGGATAGCTGATTAACAAATCACGTTTTTGAATCAGGTTGAGCATGCTTTTGGCATCATCAATTTCTTTGATACGGGTTACCTGCTGTTTAGGATTTAGCAAATCGGGGCGGTTAACATCAGGAAACTTGATAAAGTCTCTGAAATTATGGTATCTGTCACCGGGGATGATGCTGTCTTTATCCGCTTTGAGTTTGCGGGTCAGAAAATCTAGTAAATCCTCCGGTAATTCACGGTCATAAATAAATCGGGTTGGAGCCCCTGTTTTGCGTTGCTTAAGGCTTTTGGCTATTTTATCAATCAGCGAAACTGCCACTTCGTGGTCAATATCCAGCTCTGCATCGCGTGTAATCTTTATGGTATGCGCTGTAAACTTGTCAAAATCAAGGCTGGAAAACAATAGTGGAAAGCCAATGCGTATCATATCATCCAGCAGTATAATGCGTTTTGTTTTTTCACTGCCGGGCAGCAAATGAAATCTGCCAAGCGCCTTGGAAGGTATGTCCACTAAGGCATATTGCACCTGCCCCGACACGCTGTTTCGCATGCTCACCGCCAGGTAAATTTCACCATCTTTAATATTGGGCAATTCCTGGCCATGTTGCAGCAGCAATGGACTTATGCGGCCTGCAATTTTATTTACAAAAACATCGTGAACATAGGATTCTTCCGATTCCGACAAAACAGATTCATCCACGATTAAAATGCCTTCTTTTTTCAGTTCCTTGAGAATTTCATCCGTGTAGATGCGGGAAAATTCCTGTTGTTGAAACAAAACCGTCGCTTTAATGGATTCCAATTCCTTTTTCAGGGATTTGAATTCCTTGTTTTTGTTATCTTTATTTAGTTGAAGCAGACGGCGAACACCGGCTACACGCACCCTGAAAAATTCATCCAGGTTGTTGCTGAAAATCCCCAGAAATTTAATTCTTTCAAGCAGCGGTACCTTTTTATTGGCCGCTTCCTTCAAAACGCGGGCGTTGAAGGCCAGCCAGCTTAATTCACGGTCAATAAGGGTATAAGCAGGATGTTTTTCCTTGTTTTTCGCGTTTTTTTTGCGTATATTGGGTTTTATTCCGGGTTTATTTGTCATAGGTTAATACTGCCGTTACCGGCAAATGATCACTGAAGCCATTCAGCCAGGTTTTACCGCCAAAGGTTCTTAAGGGATGGCCTTCATATTTTCCGCCATGCTGAAGTATCCATTCGGGCGCAAAAATCTGGTTGCTGTATGGTTTAAATTTCAGATTGGTTCCGGCTTTGTTCCACAAGGCACTGCTAACCATTATCTGATCAAAAATATCCCAGCGGTTGTTGTATTTGAGGGTACCTGTTTGGGTAACATCAAAAAAACCTGCCAGGTTATGGATATTGCAATCCGACTTTTTGGCCGGTTTACAGGCACCCAACACCTTGCTGATACTGCTATCCCAGGGATTGTCATTAAAATCACCTACAATGATAAACGCTTTATTCCAGAGGTTTTGGGTTTGCAATGTATTGTGCAATGTTTGCGCAGCAAGGGCTCTTTTGCCAGCACTGCCCTCTGTACCGCCCCTTCTTGAAGGCCAGTGATTTACAAAATAGTGCAAGGTATCGCCTGTAGCTTTGTGCAGGAAAACCGCATGAAGAATATCACGGGTTTTATCGTTTTCAGGTAAGGCAACTGCAATGGGTTCAGAACGGATTACGGAGAACTTATCTTCATGGTAATACAGAGCAGCATCTATGCCCCTTTCGTCGGGGGAATCAAAATGCACAATTTTATAATTTTTTCCGGCGCCGGTCAGCACAGCCCTCAAATCAAGCAACACTTTTTTGCTTTCAACTTCGCACATGCCCAGGATATCGGCATTGATTGAATCAAGCACGCGGGCCATATTTTTAAGCTTGCTGCGGTATCGGGGTTCATCCCATGCATTTTGACCTTCGGGCGTAAAATCATCATCATTCCAGGCATCATTGCGCGTGTCGTAGAGATTTTCCATATTCCAGAAACCAATGGTAAACTGTTTTTCGGAATCTGCCGACGATTTTCGCTGTCCGCTGCAGGAAACAGTCCCGAAGAATACGATTATACTAAGTAAATAAGGGCAATAGAAGTGCATTAACGTTGCAAAAGTAACCATGCTGCAAGATGCGAAAGAATTATGTTGTTTTTAACTTTATGTTATCAACGGGATGTGCAATTTAGAAGCATTTTAATACCAGTCGAACCAAACTAATTGGTTAAACACCGGGATTTTATATTGCCTGCACAGGGCAATGGTATGGCCTGTACCACCACTTTCAGGATTGCTAAGGTCATCATAAAAAATGCCGGCCGTGGCAGGGCCCCATTCGCCATAGCCCAGCACCTTGGCTGTATCCCGGAGTATGTAGGCTGCTTTTATGGTATTTCTATTCTTTTTACCGGCCACAAATTCATCCACAAGTCTTGATGTTGCAGGATTATTTTTGGCAGCATAAACCAACTCCGAATCAGCAACCATGTTGCTTTGATCCAAGGCCATGGTATAGCCTGCAAGGTTTTGCTTTAGTCGGTGGCCTTCGTACGGAGTAATTACCTGAAGACGAGCAGCATCGATGGAGGCTACACCTTCAGAAAAAAATGCATCGGCCCCCGGAGCATTGCCGCTTCTAAACATCATAAAACGGGTTTTTTCAGCCAGTAGTTTACCCAGGGCAATCAATTTGGGTTTATCCGCTTCGGCTACATCTCTTTTCCCTTCCAGCAAAACAATATTCCCCGGAAGGTCAAAGCGGTCAATGAAAGATTGAAGTTCCAACAATCAGGAAAATTGTGATTCCTTATATCTCTTGAAATTATCCAAAATCGCCTGCCAGCCCTGCCGCT
>VHBA01000062.1 GCA_016872175.1 Sphingomonadales bacterium
GACTACTGCAACAGGCTCATCGGCGGCATTGTACAAACCATCACGGTTTAACCAGAAAATACTGGCCTGTACCTGTTTGTAATCGGCAAAAAACACCTCGTTTTCCTTATTTTCCTTTGGAACAAACTTCTTTGCCGGCTTGGTTTTGGCAAAAGACTTGGGATTGCCGTGAATATCCAGCAGCGTGGTCAGCAGTTTGCCCTGATCTCTTTGACCGTAATACAAAACCTCATGCGAAATCGCTTTTATCCCCTTGATCTGATCTATAAGATTGGCTGATGTAAGTTTCTTGAGCTCTGCATTGGTCAGAATCCATCGGGCCGGATTATCGGCTCCATACATGGCATACGCATTCAGTCGGCTGCTGATGGCTCTGCTGTTGAGTTTGCTGTCTTCACGCTTTTTCAGTTCACCTTCAATCATATCCTTGAACGCCTTTTCATCGGCCACAGGATTGTTCAGCAGGCCTTCCACTATGCGCAGGGCTTGCTCAAAATTTTCTTCGGGGCCCGTCAGCGAAACATACGTTTCTTCATCACCCACGCTGGTGAAGAAATTACATCCCAGCGCATACATTTTTTTGCTGATTTCTTCAGCATTCATACCCGGTATACCGGCATAACGAATATACTGCATGGCCAGCGGCAGGGACTTGTTGTGGTTTTTGCCAAAAGCATACACATACGACATCGAAAACAGGCGGTTTTCAGTGTTTTTAACATAGTGAACCGCAAGATCTGTTTTAAGGGACAGTCCGGCTGCTTTACCCAGTCCTGTATGTACAATTCCATCTTTCAGGTTGGCATATACGGGCGACAATGACTTTGTTTCCTCTTCCAGCCATTCTGTAACGAAAGCACTTTGCTTGTCACGGTTTAGTTCCACACTGCTAATTTCGGGTTTGTTGATTTTAGAAACTGTGCTGTCGGTACCCCTGCGCTTGAAAACTTCTACGCGCTCACGGTCCAGAAATTCTTTGGTTACCTCCATGATGTCTTCGCGGGTAAGTTGTTTCATGGCCCAGAATTCATTCCATTGCTTCTGATAGCCCTGTCCGTTGATATAGCTTTCCATCAGAAAATAGCCACGGTTGGCATTTTCCTTGAATTGCTCAAGTCGGCTGATTTCTTCATTGAGGATAATGGCTTTTACCAGGCTATCATCAAATTTGCCGTCGCGGATCAGCTCCATTTGCGAAATCAGCAAATCTCGCACCTGCTCCAGGGTCTGACCTTCCCTGGGTTTGCCGGTAAGCTGAAATACACTGTAATCATTGAGGGTATTCACTCCACTGTTGGCGCTCAGCACTTTCTGTGCTTTCACCAGGTTTAGGTCAATAAGACCCGCGCTGCTGTTGTTTAGCAGCAGATCAATCAGTTTGGCAGCCCTGGCTTCGCGGGTGCCGGCACCGGGCATGCGGTATCCGATGGTTACCCATTCGGCATCCGGGCCAACCACATCAAATTTGCGGGGTGTACCAAACGGCATTTCACCTTCAAATTCATAGGTTTTCACCGGCTTGGGCTGCATCCATGCAAAATGTTCGGCAACGCCGTCAGCAGCAAGATCCGGATCAAAATCACCTGCCAGAATGATGGCCATGTTGTTGGGAACATAATAAGCATTAAAATACTCACGAATGGCTTTCAGGCTGGGGTTTTTGAGGTGTTCAACCGTGCCGATGGTGGTTTGCAGGCCATAGTTATGTTTTTTAAATAACTCACCCATGAGTTTGTCCTCAACCTTTTCACCATCACGGTCCAGGCTAATGTTCTTTTCTTCATAAACAGCTTCCAGCTCGGTGTGGAACAGGCGCAGCACAGGGTTGCGGTAACGCTCCGATTCCAGTTCCAGCCATTTGTGAAACATGTTGGTGGGAACATCATTGATATACACCGTCATTTCATTACTGGTAAAGGCGTTGGTGCCTTCGGCGCCCATAGCCTGACACATTTTGTCAAACTCATTGGCGATGCTCCACTTGGCAGCCAAGCGGCTTACGCTGTCAATTTTTTTATAGATGCCTTTTCTTACATTTTCATCCTTACTTTGGTTGTATTGTTCGTACAGGACATCAATCTGGTCAAGCAATGGCTTTTCTTTGCTCCAGTCGAGGGTTCCGTAGCGGTCAGTTCCCTTGAAAAGCATGTGCTCCAGGTAATGTGCCAGTCCGGTGTTGTTGGCGGGGTCGTTTTTACTGCCGGTGCGCACAGCCACCATGGTTTGAATGCGCGGTGTACGGGGATTTTTACTGGTAATTAGGGTTAATCCGTTTTTGAAAGTGTAAATCCGCACGTTCAGCGGGTCGCCTTCAAATTTGCGGACGGTCCATTTGTCGGTTTTTTCTTCGCTGTAGGTAGATACGCGGTCCTGAGCGAGAAGCGCATAAGCAGCCAGAAACAGGAAACTGAGAGAAAAGAGTTTTTTCATGGGTGTGCGAATTTACCCCAAATCAGGCAAAAGCCTTGCCATTGTGCCCCTGCTTCGATAAAATGATGGTGTATGACGACCATCTTTGCGCGTTTAGTCTCGTTTTTAATACCTTTGAAAGGCAATGAGAACCGGAATAGGTAAAGTCTTTGTAATGCTTTTGCTGTTGGCTTTGCCAGAACCAGCCACGTCGCAAGGCGGAAAAGTACGCAAGCAGATACGCAAAGGAAAGATCATAGAAAACCGGTTCAGCGCATATCCATCGCCACCGGCACCGGATTATAAAGACATGCATAACTGGGCGGCGCACCCCGATAAAAAAGACCCTTCTGATGAGGTTCCCAAAAGCCTTTCAGGAAAAGTAAATCCTCCGGTTGCCGATGTTTTCTTTATTCATCCCACCTCTTATACCGGCAGCAGCGGCGATTTGTTCCGCTGGAATGCAGATGTGCGTAACGAAAAAATCAACAAAGAAACCGACAATGGCACTATTCGGTTTCAAGCCAGTATTTTCAACAACCATTACCGTGTATTTGCACCCCGATACCGTCAGGCTCACTATTTTAGTTTTTTAACACACAACCTTTCCGACAAAAAACAAGCACTTGATTTGGCCTACACGGATGTTAGAAAAGCTTTTCAGTATTACCTGGATAACCACCGCAATGGCAGGCCGTTTCTGATTGCCGCACACAGCCAGGGCACTATCCATGCCCACAGGATTCTGCGCGAATTTGTAGAAGGAAAGCCCCTGCAGCAGGATTTTGTGGGCGCGTATTTACCCGGAATGCCCGTTCCGGCAGATTCATTTACCCTGCTGATGCCCTGTAAAGACAGCACCGATTTTGGCTGCTGGACCAGCTGGCGCACCTGGCGCTATGGCTATGAACCTACAGGGTTTGCGGCTGTTTGCCACAACCCCGTTTCATGGACAACCGATACGGTTCAGGTAGATAAATCCAGGCACAAAGGTGCTGTACTTCGTGACTTCAAAAAAACCAGACCTCAACTTTGTGATGCCAGGGTTCACAACGGCATTTTATGGATACACCGCCCCAATTTTCCGGGCAGCCGTCTTATTAAAAACCCCAATTATCACATTTGCGACTATAACCTATTCTACCTGGATGTGCGCGAAAATGCCGGATTGCGGCTGCAATCATTTCTTAACGAAAACACGGCACAAAAATCAACAATCACCGCACCCAAATAGACCTAATCCTTAATTTTGCACGGTGCATACGGTTTTTATCTCCACCGGATCTAACCTCGGAAATCGCGGGAACTTTCTTTCCAAAGCAGAGGAGGAAATTACCGTGCATGCCGGCAGCATTTTGGCGGCAAGCCATATCATCGAAACCCCACCCTGGGGCAATACAGAACAGCCTGCATTTCTGAATCAGGTTTTGAAAATAAAAACTCGGTTTCCTCCCTTATTTTTGATGGAAAGCTTGCTTGACATAGAAAAAGCAATGGGCCGCAACCGCACTGAAAAATGGGGACCCCGGATTATTGACATAGACATTCTGTTTTTTAACAACCGCATCATCAACCAAGAAGACCTTTGCATTCCCCATCCACACCTGCACGAACGCGAATTTGTACTAAAGCCTATGGTGGAAATAGCCCCGGATTTTGTACACCCCGTATTTCAAAAAACCATGTCTGAACTGCTACAGGAACTCAATAATGCCTGAAAACCTGCCTCCTTATCTGTTTCCTTCGGTTTCATGGTTTTTAACCGGAATAAAAATCGGGGAAATCAGGGTGGCAGCGGGTGGCAATTTCGAAAAGCAGACACCACGCTCGCGCTATGCGATTGCAGGCCCCAATAATATTCAAACCCTTTCAGTACCGGTGGTGCGCGGTGGCTCCAGGTTGCTCAAAGATACCCCAATAAGCGCACAAAACCCGTGGATTAAAGAACACATCCGAGCCATAACCACCGCCTATGGCAACGCTCCCTTTTTCGAGTTTTATGACTACCGGGTTTTGCCATTGCTGAACACAGAAACCGTATCACTCAAAACCCTTATTGTTCATTCCATTGAATGCCTTCACCGTCAATTGCAGTGCCCTGTACCTTTGGTTTTTATTGATGAATGGAATTTCAGGGAACCCGAAATAACCGTACCCTCCTATCCGCAGGTGTTCGAAGACCGACATGGTTTCAGGCCGGATGTCAGTGCTCTGGATTTACTGTTCAATCTGGGTCCTGAAGCGGCCGACTATTGGGATGATTTTCTGAAGTCTGTGTAAGCTGCTTTCGGTAGGGTGTGCCATAATCGCCCCGTAAGGTATTGGACTGATGAATAAACAAGAGAAAAAATACCGTAAATAATACTTGCAGTATTACTATAAGCTGATTACCGTATTTATATGTTATGGAAACAATTACAGAAAGTGTAATTGAAGCCATAGGCAGTGCACCAATCATGTAATGGGAACGCACTGGAATACCTGAAAATGTGATGAGCAAGCCCGGAATAATCACAAAAGCAAACAGCAGAAATCCGATGGGATGAGATGGCATTATTTCCGAAAAACCGGTTTTGATGGTTTTAAACATCCCAAACAGCACCAGCCCTGCAATGCCGGAGGCATGTATCAGCGGTAAATACATTCCGCCAGGAAAAGCCATAAATGTTTTCCATTCGCCGTCAGCGAAATAATACATATTGAAACCCGGGGTATCGGTCAATAGCCGCAGCCAGTATTCCAGTTTTAAAATGTTATTGATATGTGAAATACCGCCTCCGCAGCTGAGCATTGCCAATACCCAGGGAATGCCGGGCAAGGTAGCAGGTATAGCTCCGGCAAAGAGCCACAGCCATTGTTTTTTGCTAAATTTTTTGAAAAAAAGAATAGCCAGCAAAAAACCACCTGCGTAGAAAAAACCACTGAGGTGTAATTGTCCGGCGAAGGCGCAAAAAACACCCGTAACCAGAAGTGCTGACCAACTGTTTCGGTGAAGGTAACCCCACCACATTACCGCAATAAAAACGGGCATCAGATCCTGGGCCCAAATTTTTCGGGCAAATAATACAGGCATCAGCGATACGGCATACATGGCGAGTCCCCAAAGAAGTTTGGTTTTTACGGGTTCATCGTAGCGCAAAGCGCAATGCACCATCAGCGCAAGCGCCAGCACATTAAGCCATTGCACACCCATAGCCATAAACAACGGTGAAGGATGCAAGCCATAAAGCAATGCAAACGGCCAGATGCTGAAACCTGCATTGGGCAAACCTGCTCCGGAAGGCATTCCTATCAATGGCAACCCATTTTTCCAGGCCTCACCGGCCAAACGGAACATTTCCTGCTCATCAAATTTCCACTCCATATCGGCAGGCCAGATGCAGCGCAGTAAGGCTCCGGCAACAACAATGGCAATGGGAAATCTATACGGCTTCAACACCTGCGATATTAGCTTTGATTGGTATAAAAAGCCAAACCCATCAAAAAAATAGGGTAACACTTGCGGTGCAGGCGTAACTTTGAGCACAACAAACGCGTTTAACCTGCATGTACCTTACCCTGGATATTGGCAACACCAAAACCAAATTTGTCCGTTTTTCGGAGGAGGGTGCTGTGCTGGAATCCGGAATTGCGGAAACATTGCCCGATACCGCCGGCTGTAAAGCAGTAGGTGTGGCCAACGTAGGCGATGCCAATACAAATTTTTCAGTAGCAAAATGCCCTGTTTTTAGCATCAGTCACCGGGCAAAACTCCCGTTTTCCATGGCATACCAAACCCCTGAAACCCTGGGTGCCGATCGGCTTGCTGCTGTTGTAGGTGCGGCATTTTTGTTTCCCGGAAAAGATATTTTGGTAGCAGATGCAGGCACCTGCCTAAAATTTGAACTGTTGAAAAACAACGTATACCATGGTGGCAGCATTGCACCTGGATTAATGATGCGCTACAAAGCATTAAAATCCTTCACCCAAAGATTGCCCGAAATTGAACACCGCAATTTTGACAGCCTGCTGGGCAATACCACCGAAACCGCCATCCTGAGCGGTGTTCAGGCTGGTTTTTTACAGGAAGTTTCAGGAATAATCTCGTCTTTTCAAGAGGAAACGGACGGGCTTCAGGTAGTAATTACCGGCGGTGATGCCCCATTTTTGGCGGAACGCCTCAAAACAAAGATATTTGCGGAACCTTTACTGGTTCACTACGGATTATACCACACCCTGCGTTTGAATGGATATTAAGAAAACCCTTTGCATATTGTCTCTGTTGGGCATAACCACCCTGAAAGCGCAAACTGCAGGTCAGAATTATACCTTGTCGCCCTACAGCAATTTTGGACTGGGCGAACTGATACAGCCAAATTTTCTGCAGGCCGGCGCTGCCAGCCAAACCTTCAGCGGTGCATACAGCTACAGCCTGATGAATCCAGCCACGCTGGGTAATTTGCGCTACGCCACCATGGATTTTGGCATGCACGGAAGGTTTGGAACCATTCAATCAGGCAATGAAACCCAGACATTCAACGGAGGCTCTTTCAGCTATATGAGCCTGGCGTTTAATAACTACCGAACTTACAAACGCAAGGTTTTGGAGGAAGCTGTTAATGGCAAAGTGGTAAAAAAATATAAATCCACGCCTTACGCCTGGAACTCTGCCATTGCGCTGTATCCCTCCACCAGCATGGGCTACAACTATAACTACGAAAGCAGTGTGCCCTTCAAAAACAGAACCGCTCATGTGGGCAGTGGCGGCATTAATGTTTTGGAACTGGCTCAGGCCCTAAAACTCGGAAAACACATACAGCTTGGATATTCGGGCGGATATATGTTTGGGCAGCTGAAAGACAACGCTGTATTCAGTTTCCCCGACACCATTGGTTTTCAGTTTGTAGAAGACGAACGCGTAGTGGATGTGAAAGGTTTTCAGCACCATGCAGGGCTTTTGTTGTCGCTGGAAAAAGACAGTACGGAACACCATCTTGGTTTTAGTTATGGATTTCATTCCGGTATGCGTGCTAACCTCAGCAGAACGGCCCAAACACTGGAACTTATCAGCAATGGTGGTGTTAACAGACTACTGGTGGTAGATACCGTGCTGGGTGAACAATCCGGTAACAAATCCTTTACCATGCCGGCCTCCTTTGGTGTAGGATATCAATTCAGGTTCCGCCGGGCCTTTAGCGTTTCGCTGGATTATCGCAAAACCATGTGGGGTAATTATTCGGCCTTTTTCAATCCCGGTGGCACGCTTGCCAACCGCAGCGATTATGGATTATCGTTTATATTAAACCCCATGGATGAAAAAGCCCCAGGCAAGAAACGCATGAAACCTCCTGTGCGCTTGGGTGTTTCAATGGCCGAAACACAAAATGTGCTTACCTCTGCAGGAAACCCCTATACGGTTACTGAGCAACGCGCCTTTGTGGGATTTGGAATTCCTTTGTCGCGCAGATATTACGACAGCCGCACGTTGCGCAGCATGGTGCACCTGCAGGCCGAATACCTTACACGCGGAAAAAATGCAGGTGGTCTGGCACGCGAGGAGTACCTGCTGTTTTCTTTGAGCATGAACCTGGGCGATATCTGGTTTCAGCGCCGTAAATTTGACTAATGCGCATTGTGTTGCTCATACTGCTGCCCTTGCTATGGGTTGCCTGCTCGGAAAAGCCCGGCGGCAGTTACCGCAGTAAAAAGTCTGACAGCATTGCTACCCGCGAAATGGCCGAGAATGTGACCATTGAATATACCGATTCAGGTTTGCTAAAAGCGGTGATTGAAAGTCCGGTAATGATTGGGGTAAAGAACGTACGCAACCCTTACATTGAAATGCCCAAAGGCATACGCGCCGATTTTATTGATAAAACAGGAAACATAGAAAGCTACCTGCTCAGCGAATATGGCATCAGCTACACCGAGCAAAAACGCATGGTGGTGCGCCGCAATGTGAGGGTGCTGAACATGAAGTGCGAAAAGCTTGAAACAGAAGAACTGATATGGGATCAGCAAAAGGGCAGGATTTACACGGATAAATTTGTGAAAATTACCACACCGGAGCAAATAATAACGGGCGAGGGCATGGAAAGCGACCAGACCTTTTCCGACTGGGAAATTATGAATGTAAGTGGAACAATAAACCGAAAAAAGAATGATACGCTACCATGTAATGAGTCTGCTATGCCTCGCCGCAGCCGCACTCGCCGCCATTGAGGCTTTGGCCGGTTTTACGGTAGATGCCGACCGCCAAAAGATTATGTGGTATACCAGCATGCCCGCCTGGATTATGTGCGGCTTGTTTTTGGGGTGTATTCTCATGTACGTGCACCTGCGCAGAAAACGCAAGGCTGAGTTGATGGGTGGCGGACAACCTTAGCAAGGCGTATTTAACTGTTTATTGGTCTCATGGTTTATTGGTGATTAGAAATGAGTTAAAATTACAGAGTTCATCTCCTGCCTCTTAACTTTCAACTCCTAACTAAAACTTTCGATTGTCAACTGCTAACTATCAACTAATTTTTGTATTTCCCAAAATCCTTGTCGTGCGCCTCTTCATACAAACGCTCTTTGGATAAACTGCGGAAATAATCGTAGGTGATGCGCAAGCCCTCGGCACGGTTTATTTTAGGCTCCCAGCCCAGTATGCTGCGGGCACGGGTAATATCCGGCTGTCGCTGTTTTGGATCGTCTACCGGAAGGGGCTTATACACCACTTTCTGGTCGGTGCCGGTGAGTTTAATAATCTCCTCCGCAAATTCAGCAATGGTTATTTCATCGGGATTGCCCACATTCACCGGATATGCATAGTCGCTCAGCAACAGGCGGTAAATGCCTTCCACCAGATCATCAACGTAGCAAAAGCTGCGGGTTTGGCTTCCGTCACCAAAGATGGTTAAATCTTCGCCCCTTAGTGCCTGCCCGATGAAGGCCGGTAATACGCGACCGTCATT
>VHBA01000063.1 GCA_016872175.1 Sphingomonadales bacterium
TGATCGGCAAAAACTTTGGGTTTAAGCAACCACAAACCGGGAATTGGTTCTTTGATTATTTCCATTGGATTGGACAGTTGCAAATATTTTATATTTAAAAGATATTTTGTAATTTTACATTTGCACAATACGTTAAAAACTCAAAATATGGAAACCACGCCCACAAACCAAGCCGATCAGAAAAACCGCAACAGCAGAGCCCTGTTGTACACCATCATTGGAATCTTGATAGCGCTTAATGCCGGACTTTTTTACATGTGGCAGAAAGGTGGAAACGAAAAAGAAAAAGTGGAAAAGAAACTGGAATCCACCAACAACAACCTCAAAGAGAAGACAGTAGCACTCGAAGAGGCTGAATTCTTGCTGGAAAAATTCAGAAGGGACAGTGCTGCACTTATTGATAATAACAAAGAACTGAACAGTGACCTGGTCAAAAAGAAAAATGAGATTGCTGTTTTGGTAGCCAAACTTCGTAACAATAAAAACGCCAGTGATGCAGAAATCGCTGAGCTAAAGGCAAAAATGCAGGAGCTCACCGCCCAGCTAGAGCAATTGCAAAAGGAGAATGTTGAATTAAAAGAAGTAAATATGCAACTGCAGAAAGAAAAAGAATCTGCCGAATCTGAAAACAAGCAACTTAGTGCAGAAAAGAAAAAATACAAAAACATAGCTCAGCGTCTTCAAGCCGGCAGTATCAAGATTGAAGCACTGAAAAAACGCTGGATTACCGGCAAAGAGGCTACCACCAATAAAGCCAAAGATGTGGAAGCTTTTAGAATCTCTTTCAGCCTTGCTGAAAACAAAGTAGCTGAGCCAGGTGATAAAACTATCTATGCAAAAGTAACCGGACCTGAGGGTGTTACGTTGGCCAACCCCGGGAATGAAGGTGGTACTTTTGAATATGAAAATAACGAAAGTAAATATACCTACAAGTTTACTGTGGCCTATGATCAGGAAAGCAAAGCCGTTCCTGCCACCAAATGGCGCCCGGCAAGGGATTTAAAGAAAGGCAAATACATCATTGAACTTTATTGTGACGGATTCAAGATTGGCAGTGAAACGCTGGACTTAAAATAATCCAAAGGATATTCTGCAAAAAGTCCCTTACTTAACAGGAAGGGGCTTTTTTATTGTTTCTAAACGTAAGATTGAACTTAAAATCATGTACAATTAATAATTCTTGATTTAATTGAGTTATTTTTGAGACCGATGGGTAAAAACATTAGCGAACTTTCAGGACGCAAAGGTTTGGAGGAAAATCTCTTCGAGCAAATTGGGCGTATTAGCAAAGAATCTGATACGGATCGCACGGAGCGTCTGGAAAAACTGGCCGATGAATTTCTGATTGGTAAAGCCAATATTTACGGGGCTGCCAGCTTTTATGACTTCACCCGCGAAGAAAACAAGGGTAAGGAAATTTACGTTTGTAACGGTAGTGCCTGCCTGACCGCCGGAACACAGGATACGCTTCACGCTTCTATTTGCAGCAAATTTGGTGCGGAAAAAACCGGCGAAATGGTATGTCTGGGACGTTGCCACGAAAACAATGCCTTCCACTATAAAAACCGCAATTATTCAGGAAACGACATAAATGATTTGGATGAAATCATAGCCGGAACCTACTCTACTAAAGAAAAGTACTATGTAGGCGCAACGGGTACTCCCATGCTGACGTTGCCTTACGGCGATATTGACAACTACTACCAAATATGGAAATCGGCCCTGAAAACGGACAAAGACGCATTGCTCCATGAAATCAGGGAAAGCAACGTGAGAGGTCGAGGTGGTGCGGGTTTCCCCATGGCATTTAAGCTCGAAAGCTGCAAAAACACACCCGGCGATACCAAGTTCATCGTTTGCAACGCCGATGAAGGTGACCCCGGAGCATTCAGCGACCGGTATCTGCTGGAAGAACGTCCGCATAGCGTGCTCATGGGCATGATGATTGCCGGCTACATCATGGGCGCTTCCTGGGGTGTACTCTACATACGCGGCGAATATCCTGAGGCCGTTGAAATATGCGAAACCGAAATTCAGAAGCTCCATCATGCCGGATTTATCGGAAAAAACATCATGGGAACCGGCTTCGATTTTGATCTTAAGGTGATAAAAGCACAGGGCGCCTACATATGCGGTGAAGAAACCGCGCTACTCAGCTCTATTGAAGGACAGAGGCCTGAAGTGAGGATACGTCCACCCTACCCCACGCAGCATGGTCTTTTCAATAAGCCCACGGTGGTGAACAACGTAGAGACCCTGGCTTGTTTGCCGTGGATTTTACAAAACGGTGGCAAGTCGTTTGCGGCCATCGGCAGAGGCAAAAGCACGGGCACCAAGCTTATTTCACTGGACGGGCACTTTAACCGTCCCGGCCTCTACGAAGCCGATATGGGCACCCCGCTGAGGGTGGTAATTGATGAACTTGGTCAGGGATTTCGGGTGCCGGTGAAAGCCATGCACATTGGCGGTCCTTTGGGTGGATTAGTTCCTGTAAACAAAATTAATGAACTCACCCTGGATTTTGAAAGCTTCAACCAGGGCGGTTTCTTGCTGGGACATGCATCAGTGGTTTGCATACCCGAGAATTTCCCGCTGGCCAAATACATCGAGCATCTTTTTGAATTTACCGCGCATGAAAGTTGCGGCAAGTGTTTCCCATGCCGCCTTGGCAGCACCCGTGGCAAGGAAATGTTCCAAAAAGCGCTGAATGAAAATTATAAAATTGAAAGAACTCTTCTCAACGACCTGCTCGACACGCTGGAAACCGGCAGTTTGTGCGCACTGGGCGGTGGTTTGCCTTTGCCAGTAAAAAATGCATTGCAGTATTTTGATGATGAACTGAGGCCTTACCTGTCTTAGAGCTATATTTCAAACCATTGAGTATTTTTACTCAATTCATTGAGTATTTTTGTTATTTGCTATAATTCAATTATTTAAGAGCGTTGTTAACTATCGTTTTCCGCCTTTTCGGTGAAAAAACTTCTTCTTGGGCTTACCATTTTCCGCTGATCTAGCGAATGGCAGTGCCTGAGAAACACCCGGAGGATTGGGCATCACATTCACCCGCATTTCCATCAACTGCTCTATGCGTTTGAATTTTCCGTTTTCTTCTGGGCTTACAAATGTGTAGGCTTCACCCTTACTCTCTGCGCGGGCTGTTCTGCCTATTCGGTGAATATAATCTTCAGCATCTCCCGGCACATCATAATTGATGACCATGCCAATATCTTCAATATCAATACCACGGGAAAGTACATCAGTAGCCACAAGTACCGGCAATCTTCGGCTGCGGAATGCCCTCAGCACCTCTTCCCTTTCTTTTTGCTCCAAATCCGATGAAATGCTTTTTGCATCCACCTTAGCTTTTTGCAAATCGCGCTCCAGCTGACGGGCCTTGGCTTTGGTCCCTGTAAACAAAATTACCGATGGCAAATTTTTCTCTTTCAAAAGCCATACAGCCACCGCATTCTTGTCTTTATCGTGTACCCGAAACACGCCCTGCGTGACCCTTTCTGCCGGTTTGGAAACCGCAATACTGATTTCCTTGGGCTCATGCAATAATTTGGCAGCAAACTGCCTGATTTTTGGGGGCATAGTGGCTGAAAACATCAAGGTTTGGCGCTTCTTGGGTGCCTTTCCGATTATCTTCAAAATATCCTCCACAAAGCCCATATCCAGCATACGGTCGGCCTCATCTAAAATTAAATGGCGCAGGTTTTCCAGTTTCAAGTTCCCCATGTTTAAGTGAGCAATCAATCTTCCGGGGGTTCCAATTACCATATTGGCACCGTGCAGCAGGGCTTTTTTCTCCTGTTCAAAACTGATTCCATCTGTACCGCCATATACCACTTGCGATGTAATTTTTGTATGGTAACAAAAACCCTGCAATGCCTGATAAATCTGCAAAGCAAGCTCGCGTGTGGGAACAATAATGAGCGTATCTGTTGAAGCAATCGGGTCCCAAACCATTTTATTCAGCACAGGCAACAAAAAAGCAGCAGTTTTGCCGGTACCGGTTTGGGCGCAGCCAATCAGATCATTTCCATCAAGTATAATTGGAATGGCCATTTCCTGAATAGGCGTGGGCGTTTCAAAGCCCATATCATCCAAACCATCCTGAATTTCGTATTCAAATAAAAAATCGTGAAAGTGCAAAATAAGAATCTTGCTCAAATATACTCGCAGTTTTGGATTTACCTGTAAGATACTTTGATTTTGTGTGGAGTATAAGCTTAAAATGTATTAAGTTTGATTCAATATTTACCCCATGAATAGATTTAAGATAGCTTTGCTTAGCCTGTTATGGATTGCGATTCAACCTCTTGTATCCCAGAATAGCCTAAATTTTGATGGTGTCGATGACAGAGTAAACTGCGGTAACGGCAGCAGTTTGCAGTTTTCCGGCAGTACGTTTTCCGTGGAAGCCTGGATTTATCCAACGTTTTTCAGCACGTATGTATATGAAAATAACATTGTTGTCAAGGAAGACAATAGCAGTGATGCCGGATTCATGCTTCGGACAGGAGAAGGAGGTAAACTTAATTTTGCATTGGGTGACGGAGGTGGCGGATGGAATGAGCTTACCTCTGCTACTGCTGTTTTAAGCCTAAACCAATGGCAACACGTTGCGGGAACCTACGACGGTTCATACATGCGCATTTTTGTGGATGGTAAACAGATTGATTCTCTCAGCTATTCGGGAACACTTAGTAAAAACGGCGTGGACATGACCATCGGAGACCATAACACTTACAACAGGCCATTTTTTGGTCAAATCGACGAGGTACGTGTTTGGGAAGTATACCGAACTCCAAAAGAAATTTCTGATAATTTAAAAAAAGAATTCTGCAGCACCCAAAAAGGACTTGTTGCTTATTACAAGTTTAATCAAGGGACGGCTGCCGGTTCCAACAGCACGGTTACTTCACTTACTGACTATTCCGGGAATTCAAACACAGGGACCTTGGAAAACTTTGCGCTTACAGGCTCAGGATCCAATTGGGTGAAAGGAGCATCATTGACCGTTGGATTTACTACTACCAACTCAACCCTCAGCAGATGTAATACCTACACCAGTCCTTCCAAAAAATACACTTGGACTGCTTCCGGCAACTATACCGATACCGTTAAAAATGTAATGGGGTGCGATAGCATTTTAAAAATCAACCTCACTATAAATAAATCTACCTCAAGTGTATTAAACGTAACCGCATGCAGAAGTTACACAAGTCCATCCAAGAAATTCGTATGGACAAAATCCGGAAAATACTACGACAAACTGGTTAACAGCAAGGGCTGTGACAGCAACATTACCGTAAACCTTACTTTTAACTTCACAACTACAAATGTCAAAGCTTCGGCCTGCAACCTTTATGTTAGTCCATCCGGAAAATACAGTACTTTCTTCTCTGGCACTATCACAGATACACTCAGTGACAGACTGGGCTGCGACAGTATTTTAATCATAGATGTCACCATCCTAAACAGCTCCTATGCCACCATAAAAAGCAGTGCCTGTAAACCTTTGCGTTCACCCAGTGGAAAATTCGTAATGGGCAACACCGGTAATTTTGCAGATACAATTAAAAATAAAGCTGGTTGCGATTCTGTCATTGAAATACAGTTCAAACTTCTGAGCACCCAGGCAGTATTAAACATTAAGGCTTGTCAGCCGATAAAAAGCCCTAGCGGCAAATACACCTATACCAAATCAGGTATATACAAAGACACCATTATAAACAAAGCTGGCTGCGATAGTGCCCTGACAATCAATGTTTCCATAGGCAGAGCCTCTAACTCTTCCATTTCAGTGAATGCATGCAGAAGTTATCTCGTACCCAGCAGAAAACGAACTATTTATGTGGCAGGTACTTATGCAGATACCATTCCAAATAAATCAGGATGCGACAGCATTATTGAAATAAAACTCAGCTTTTTAACCACCACCGGAACGCTTACTACCACGGCCTGCAAATCCATGCTAAGTCCGTCAGGCAAATATCGTTACACTGCCAATGGCACATACACAGACACCATCAAAAATAAAAAAGGCTGCGACAGTATCATTCAAATAAACCTAACCATCTGGAAACCCAATACCACCATTCAGCAGGATGGAGGAACCCTCATTGCCTCTGCAACCGGTGTAACCTATCAGTGGCTGGATTGTGATAAAGCAAAGGCCAAAGTGCAAGGAGAAACCTCACAGAAATTTGTTTGCTGGCAAAATGGGAAATACACCGTAGAAATTACCGAAAACGGCTGTAAAGACACAGGCAATTGTATTACAGTGACTAATGCATCGGCCAAAACTATAATTTCCAATAAATTGCTGATTCACCCCAACCCAAGTAATGGCATGGTTTCAATAAGTGGAATTGAAGGTTTGAAAAATACAACCCTCCAGCTAATAGGAATGGATGGCAGGGTTGTAAAACAATTTACATTTAAACCAACCGCTGTTTTGAATCTATATATCAGGGATGTAATGCCGGGAACATACACCCTAAAAGCTTTTCAGGAGGGTAGAATCTTTACTGAAAAATTTATTTTGATTCCTAGATAATGAAAACTGCTTAACGGTATAGACACTTCCCTTCCCTTGTGAATTGTCTATTCATGGTTTTTTGTTAAATTGCAAGTGTTAACGACACACGTCTATGACATTCGACTTAAAAAACACTTCATCCGGAAATATTTCCAACCGTGAAGGAACTGATTCAGGAAGCGGCAACAATCAGCGCAGACCTGAAACCGATAAAAAATTTGCATTCATTGACGGCGAACAACACGAAATCAAGGATGGCGAGACCATTCTGCAGTTTGTTCGCCGCATACATGGTAAAGAACTCGTTCCCACCCTGTGCGATGCACCCAACCTAGAACCCTTTGGTTCCTGTCGGGTGTGCAGTGTTGATGTAGCCCTCACCGAAAACGGAAACTGTAAAAGTGTGGCCAGCTGTCATACGCCTGTGATGCCCGGCAGCTACATCTATCCGAGCAGCGAACGCATACAGAAACTGCGTAAAAACATCATAGAACTTGTGCTCACCGACCACCCGCTGGATTGCCTCACCTGCGAAGTAAACAACAACTGCGAACTGCAGGAAGTGGCCGCCAAAGTAGGCGTTCGAAAGGTTCGTTATCCCGAAGGCAAAACCCACCTGGATCGTGAAAAAGACCTCAGCCATCCTTACATGACCAGCGACATGAGCAAGTGCATCAACTGCTTCCGTTGTGTGCGTGCCTGTGAAGAAGTGCAGGGTCAATTTGTACTGAGCATGGCCGGACGTGGTTTTGAAAGCCACATTGTCAAGGGCAGTGAGGTCAACTTTTTTGAAAGCGACTGTGTGAGCTGCGGAGCCTGTGCCCAGGCATGTCCCACCAGCGCCATCAGCGATGTTTTTGAAAGCAAAAGTGTTGCCAATACCGAAAAAACCCGCACGATTTGCACCTATTGTGGTGTGGGCTGTAACCTTGAAGTTGCTTCAGTAAACGGCAAGGTAAAAAGCATTCAGGCACCGTTCGATGCCGAAGTAAATCATGGGCATACCTGCCTCAAAGGCCGCTTTGCGTTTGGTTTCTACAACCACCCGGATCGACTGCGCACGCCACTTGTTCGCAAAAACGGAGAACTAGTTCCCGCCACCTGGGACGAAGCTTACGACTACATCGCATCGGAACTTACCCGCATAAAAACCCAGCACAGCCCGGATTATATCGCCGGCATCAGCAGTGCGCGCTGTACCAACGAGGAAAACTACCTCATGCAGAAGTTCATCCGTGCGGTAATTGGCACAAACAACATCGATAGCTGTGCACGCGTGTGCCACTCACCCACTGCGCTGGGCATGCAACGCACTTTCGGAACCGGTGCTGCTACCAATAGCATCATCGACCTTAAATACACGGACCTTATCATGGTTATCGGGGCCAACCCCACCGAAGGGCACCCCGTTACCGGCGCCAAACTCAAGCAGTTTGCCATGAAAAAGCCGGCCATTGTCATAGATCCACGCAGAACCGAGCTGGCGCGCTACGCAAAATACCACCTGCAACTGCGCCCCGGAACCAATGTAGCATTGCTGAATATGATGCTCTACTACATCATGAGCGAAGGTTTGGAAGACAAGGATTTCATCCAAAACCGCACCGAAGGTTATAATGAATTCCGCGATAAAGTGCTTAACCTAAATCTCGACGAAGCTGAAAAAGTGACCGGTGTAGACCGAAACCTTGTGCGCGAAGCCGCCATGGCTTATGCCAAAGCGCCCAACGCCATGTGTTTCCACGGATTGGGTGTAACCGAACATTCGCTTGGAACCTTCACGGTGATGCAAATTGCAGATTTGGCCATGATAACCGGCAACATTGGCCGCCGTGGTGTGGGTGTAAATCCACTGCGTGGACAAAACAATGTGCAAGGTGCAGCCGATATGGGTTGTCAGCCCCACCAGGGTGCGGGTTATATGGATGTAACCATTCCCGAAAACCACAAAAAATACGAAGAATTTTACGGTGCCAAACTGCCCGATTACATTGGATACAAAATACCGCAGATGTACGATGCCGCGCTGGCAGGCAAGCTCAAAGCCCTGTGGTTGATGGGCGAAGATGTGGTACAAACCGATCCTAACACACACCATGTAAAAGCCGCGCTGGAAAAGCTGGATTTGATTGTGGTGCAGGAAATATTCATGACCGAAACCGCCAAACTGGCACATGTGGTATTGCCTGCGGCTTCATTCCTGGAGAAAAGCGGAACCTTCACCAACAGTGAACGCCGCATTCAGCGCGTTCAGCAAGTTGTTGAGCCGTTGGAAGGCACCAAACCCGACGGGCAGATTATGGTGGAAATTATGAACAGAATGGGCTACTCACAGCCCGCTTACCACCCCGATACCATGCTGCAAGAGATTTCGCAGATTGTGCCCTTCTTTGCCGGCGTAAAATGGAACG
>VHBA01000064.1 GCA_016872175.1 Sphingomonadales bacterium
CAGCCACATTGGAGGGTAGCAAGGATTTTGCCAAAGCCTTCATGATGCGCCACAACATCCCCACGGCGGCTTACAAGAGTTTTACATCTGAAAATCTTCACGAAGGCAAGGATTTTTTGGCCACACATTCGCCACCCTACGTACTCAAAGCCGATGGACTGGCAGGCGGGAAAGGGGTAATTATTACGGAAGATATCACCGAAGCAGAAAATGTGCTGAACGACATGATCTCCAATGCCCGTTTCGGCAATGCCGGAAATACCGTGGTGATTGAAGAATTTCTGCATGGTATAGAAATCAGCTGTTTTGCTGTGAGTGATGGAGAAACCTGGAGAATGCTGGGCAGCGCCAAGGATTACAAACGCATTGGCGAAGGTGATGCCGGTCCCAATACCGGCGGTATGGGCGCCATTAGTCCGGTTCCTTTTGCCAACGAAACCTTCATGCAAAAAGTAGCGGAACGCATTGCCATTCCTACGTTTGAAGGTCTTATAAAAGAAGGACACCCATTCAAAGGATTTCTGTTTATGGGCCTGATGAACTGCAACGGCGAACCCAAAGTCATTGAATACAATGTGCGCATGGGTGATCCGGAAACAGAAGCCATTTTTCCCCGCCTGCGGGTGAATATGAAAGATCTGGCGGTAGCCATAGCCCACGGAGGCCTTGATAAACTGCCGTTTGAAATGGATTCAAGAACCGCCGCCACCATTTTCCTCGTATCTGCCGGCTACCCCGGTGATATTGAGAATGGGAAACCCATGCAAATTCCCGCACCCGGCGCCCAAACCCTGTTTTTCCATGCCGGCACCAAACTCACCGAAAAAGGGGTGGTTACCAATGGCGGCCGTGTGCTGGCCATCACATCGCTGGCTGAGAACATTGGAATGGCTGCCGAAATTTCCCTGCATGCCGCTGAAACCGTGCAATATGAAGGGAAGTTTTACCGAAAAGACATCGGCAAGGATTTACAAGCACTGCAATCATGAACAATAAAACACCTTTTTCCATGAGTGATAGCAACCGAAGAGCCCGAAGCACCTGGCGACTGCTTATCAATTATTTCCTGCGCGGACTTTTGGTTTTATTACCCATATTACTCACCATCCTTATCATTGTGTGGCTGGTAAACACCATAACCGGCTTGTTGCATTTGCGGGAAATTAGCGGCAAAGAATTTTTCTTTTATACATTGCTGGTGGTAACCATTATCCTGACCGTGGGTTTTATAACCCGGGGCGTGGTTGCCCGGCAAATTTTGGACTTCTTTGAAGGAATTATTGAAAAAGCCCCCGGTCTCAGTTTTATTTTCGGCACCACCAAAGACATGACCGAGGCCTTTGTCGGTGATAAGAAGAAATTCACCAAGCCGGTTATTGTATGCGTGGGAGAAGGCATTTACCGAATGGGATTTATTACCCAGGAAGACATGAAGATTATAGACATGCCCGGCTACAGTGCCGTATATCTTCCTTATAGTTATGGTTTTAGCGGAGAAATGCTTTTGGTGGAAAAAAGCAAAATCAAAAGTGTAAACGCCGAAAGCAGCCACTGGACCAAGTACATCATCAGCGGGGGCGTGGCCGAGCTGGACAACATGAATTGATTTTACTCCGACCGAAAAAAAGAACACTGGGGATAATTTTAACACCCTGATTATCGTTAATCCATAAATATTGCGTTTTTTCGCATTACGTAAATTATGCATCTGCTCATTACCCTTCTTCAAACCGATACTGCTCAGGCAGTAGCTGCAGCCGCTAAAAGCGCAGAACACGTTTCTGCACCCATTCTGGAAATTATGGTCAAAGGCGGCGTAACCATGATATTTCTAGCCATAGCCCTGCTGGCAACCATTTTCTTTCTCATAGAACGGTACATGTATATTGGAGGCCGCGCTAAAATGGATTTTAACCTGATGAATGTGGTGAAGGACCATCTCAAGGAAAACCGTCCTGACAGCGCACTTGCCTACTGTTCCAACTCTCCTACCGCACAGGCTCAAGTGATTGCTACCGGGCTTCGTTTTCTGGGCAGCAACATGCGTGAAATTGAAAGCGCCATGGAAACCCGTGCCAACGTGGAACTTAGCGCCATGGAAAGCAACCTCAACATGCTCAGTCTGATTAGCCGACTTGCTCCCATGATTGGTTTTGTAGGTACAATCTGGGGTGTAATTAATATCTTTTATGCAATCAGTGTTGACAATAACCTGAGTATCGGTGCTATTTCCGGCGGTTTGTATGTGAAAATGGTTACCAGTTTTGCCGGTCTGCTCGTTGGTATTATCGCCTACTTTGGCTACCAGATGTACATCCGCAAAATAGATCGTTTCGCAGAGCGTTTGCAGGAACAAAACCTGGCTTTTCTGGAGCTGCTGAATAAATCTAACTTTTAATTAACGGTTTTAGCCACAACGTATGAAAATAGGAAGACGCAAACGCGAAGAAGCAGAGGTAGAATCATCGTCGCTGAACGATATCATGTTCTTCCTGTTGCTATTCTTCCTCATAGCCAGCACCCTTGCCAATCCCAACGTAATTAAGGTGATGCTGCCCCAGGCAAAAACCACCAGCACGGTAAGCCCTAAATCGATACCTCTCACCGTAAGAAGGGATCCTGTTAATCCCGATGCACTGCAGGTCTTTATTGAACAGCAGGAAGTTACATATGAAGAACTAGAAAGCAAATTGAAAGCGCTGCGCGATCAGTATCAAGATCCCAATAGCAAAGACGCCGGTTTGGTGGTAGTACTTCGTGCCGATGCCAAAGCTTATGTGCAGGATTTGGTTGATGTGATGCAGGTGGGCGCCAACCTGGGCATTAAAATGGTTCTGGCCACCGAAAAAAACGAAAAATAAACCAACGGCGGTATGCGCAAAGCCGCAATTCTACTTTTTACCTTTTTTAGCCTTTGTAAATCCTATGCTCAGCATGCCTGGGCTTTTAGAGCCTATCCGGGATTTCTGGCGGCACACCACGAAGATATGCAGGCCATGGGCAGCCATGTGCTGGGATTGGAGGCTTCGCGTGAATGGAAAATTGACAAAGATGGTGAACTGGCTAAAAGCCAGCAGCAACCCTTTGCTGGTATAGGCGCAAACCATGTTATGCTGTTTAATGACATCAATGGCAATGTGAGTTCACTTTTTTGCTATTACGATGCAGGAATTAGTGGAAATGAAAAAGCATCCCTTCGGTTTAGGCTCACCACCGGAATTGGTATGCTTTCCAGGCAGTGGGATGTATACACCAACCCCAGAAACCGAGCCATCGGCAGCCGGTTTAATGGTATGATGCAAGCCGCAATGTATGTGCAAAAGCCCATTTCCGTCAGAAAAACAATACAACTGGGCCTCTCGATGATTCATTATTCCAACGGAAATTTTGGTCAGCCCAACCTGGGCATCAATATGCCATGCCTGTTTTTAGCCGCAAAACAGTCTGATAACAACAATAATTATTACAAGCCACTTTACCCTGAAAACCCCAATACCGTTGAATGGCAGCCATCATTGCGCTTTGGCAAAAAACAAATGAGCATGGATGATCCTCGCAATATTTTCAATTACGTAGCCGAACTGAAAGTGCTTTATCCCTACAAACCCTGGCGGTTCTGGACGGCGGCTATCAATGGTTTTTATGACAGAACCTATGTGTACACAAAGTTTCAGCCATTACCAAAAGCGGGCTTAAATAAATCCGCTGAGATTTCCATCAGTGGGGGGCATGAGTATCGCGTGGGTCGTGTAGGAATGGTTGCGGATTTGGGTTTCTATCTCTACCGTCCCGACGACACCAAACGCAAATATTACCAGGCACTGGGGGTAAAATACTATATCTCTCCATCGCTTACAGCCATGGTGCTCATGCGCACCCACCTTAGCATGGCCGATTACCTGGAATGGGGTATTTCTTATAGAATTCACACCAAAGCTACAGTAAAACCGGGGTTCAAGGAAGGTTTTAAATGGGCTTTTCGGGGTTTTAAACCCTGATATCAGAAAAATCCGGGAATGCGTGGAATGCTGAAACTGCCGCTTCTGATGTAGCGCAGGTACAAGCCATGCGAGAATTCCATACCGGCACGCTCAAAATCGTAATGAGGTTCTATCCGCGCATCAATCCAAAGGTTGTTGCCCAGTATGGGGCACGTATAGACGTAACGCAGCATGGCAATTCGCCGTGTGTGTTCGTTGGCATATGGATAGCCTAGATTAACATTCGTAAACACGGGATTTCCCAGTGTGGAAGTAAACTCACGCGCAAACCACCATGTTGCAGCAACACGGTGATATCGTCCAAAACGTTTTTGCAGGTTGGCCATAAAGGCGTAACCATTTTTCCAGGGTTGCTGCGGGTTGGGCGAATTATCAAGGCTTTGCAGGGCATAGCCTTCCATCACCCAGCCGGTGTCGTTGCCTGCAAGGCGCAAACCTCCGGTGGCTGCTATTCTGGTGCTTATGGGCAAAGGATTGTTTACAGACTGTCCGCCCTGGTGAACCAACATCATTTGCAAAGGCAGCGATAAGGTTGTGTTTTTACCGAGGGACAAACGAGGCTGAATATGCTGCCCGGCAACCAGCATTTCCCGGGTTCCGTTGCCGGAATTGAATCGCTGCCGCCATTCCAACCAGCCGTCGTAAAACATTTTACTGTTATCCCTGCGCACCTGTATGCCATATTCCAACGGCTGGGTAAGCACTTGCTCATAATTATACAACGGTTCAATCAGGCCATGTCGGGTGCCCGAAACCAATGTGCCAAACACATAATTCCACTCTTTGTAGGAGGTGAGGGATAATGAGAACATGGGTTTAATAACGGTTTTGGCATCCCCGTAATTTTCCTGCACCATCAAGCCGGTTGTAAAGCGCGCCTTACCGCCCGGTTGCAGGTTAAAAACACCGGCTACGGATGTTCTGAACCCGAAAAAGGTTTCACCAGGATTAATGGCGTTGAAATATTCGTTGTTTTTGAGAAACGGGAATACATCGGCCTGAAAACCAATAGATTTGCGGGGTGGTGCAGGTTGCTGATTAAAAACAGTGTTTGGAAGCTGCGCCCTCAATAGGGGGAAGCCAAAAGCCAGCAGAAGCACTGCTGATAAAACCCGTTTCATAGTTGCGAAAATACGGTTTGGTGAAGACAATCTGCCGAATACAGAATCTTTTTACTATCTTCGTATTGGAATGCCCGACCCTGTCGTCACGCCGTTGTTGCTAACCCAAGCCCCCGATATGGCCGGAAACTGGACTGTGGTGGTTGCTTGTCTCATTACCTGCGGTTTTTTTGCAGGTATGGAAATTGCCTTTTTATCAGCCAATAAATTGCGCATAGAATTGCGCAGTAAGCAAGGCAGTTTTACGGCAAAAGTGCTTAGCCGTTATCTGAAAACACCTTCTGATTTTATCAGCACCGTGTTGGTTGCCAACAACCTGGCGCTGGTTATCTATGGTATTTACATGGGAGAAATCCTGGAAAATAGCCTGAGTCCTTACATTCCCAACCATTTACTGAAATTTTCGCTTATCACAATTCTAAGTACCATTATTGTATTGGTAACGGCAGAATATTTGCCCAAAAGCCTTTTCCGAATCAACCCCGATACGGTGTTGTTTTCCCTGGCACTTCCATTTCGCTTTGTTCATATTCTATTATGGCCCATCATACTTTTCTCTAAAAAGAGCAGCGGTTTGCTTTTAAAGCTTTTTACAAGCGCAAAAGTGAGTGAAAATACGGTTGTATTCAGTAAGGTTGATTTGGACAATTACATGGTTTCACTGGAAAATACCGGGCAGGCTGAAACGGCCGATTTTGATACCGAAGTATTTAGAAATGCACTCGAATTCAGTGATGTGCGTGTGCGAGATTTTATGGTGCCCAGAACTGAATTGATAGCACTGGACATAGAGGATTCTGTAGAAGATTTGCATAAACTGTTTATTGAAACTTCCCTATCCAAAATTTTGATATATAGAGAAAATGTAGATCATATTATTGGGTTTGTTCACCAAAGTGAAATGTTTGGTAAGCCTGCAAGAATTCAGGATGTTTTGAAGCCGGTGTTGATTGTAAATGAGAGTATGCAGGCCCATGATTTGCTGCGGGATTTTATCCAAAAACGCAGAAGTGTGGCTGTGGTAGTTGACGAGTTTGGCGGAACAGCCGGATTGGCGGTAATCGAGGATGTGATTGAAGAGATTTTTGGTGAAATTGACGATGAATTTGATACCGAACAGTTGACCGAAACCGAACTGGGCCCCCGACATTATTTATTTTCAACACGGCTCGAAATTGAATACCTCAACGAAAATTATAACCTCGGTTTGCCTGAAGGAGATTATAATACCCTCGGCGGTTTTGTGATTTCTATCTGCGGCAAAATTCCCCGCGTGAGGGAAAGTGTGCGCGAAGGTTCTTTTGAATTTATTGTAAACAAAGCCAAAGGCGCAAGAATAGAGGAAGTTGAATTGTTTATCCGAAATGAAGAAGCCTAGTTTATTGCTGGTTTTTTTGGTGCTGTTTTCAGCCGGATTAATGGCTCAGAACCTTCGGATTGTTAATGATGCAGAACTGCTTGAACGTTTCAAACCTGGTGTACAGCCACGAATTATTAATTTCTGGGCCACCTGGTGCAAGCCCTGCATGGAAGAAATGCCCTATTTTTTGAAAGCTGATAGCCTGTATGGCGGTAAAATAGATTTTGTATTTGTGGCGTTCGATCGTCTGCGGGATACCGCCCGTGTAATGCAGAAAATTGCGGAATACAAAATACCCGGCGAGCACTTGCTGATAAAAACCGCTGACATGCAAAATCTTATAAATGCTGTTGACTCCACCTGGAGTGGGGCACTGCCGGTAACCTGGTTTGTATCAGAGAAAATAAAGGGCAGCAAACAGGATTCCTTTGAACAATTTAACGACCTTAAGCGTTTCATAGAAACATTTTTAAAACTGAAAGATTAAACCCATGAAAAACATACTTTTCTCAGCCGCGGTTTTGACAGCAATGGCCTTTACTACGGCCAATTCCGGCTATAAGCCCGGTGATGTTGTTAAGGACTTTAAACTTGTGAATATTGATGGTAAAAAGATGAGCCTGGCTTCAAACAAATCTGCCAAAGGCTACATTGTGGTGTTTACCTGCAACCACTGTCCGTATTCCGTGGCGTATGAAGACCGAATCATTGCCCTGCACAACAAATATGCTTCACAGGGTTATCCGGTGGTGGCCATCAATCCCAACGATGCAGTCCAGTATCCCGATGATAGCTATCCGGAGATGCAGAAACGCGCCAAAGACAAGGCTTTTACCTTCCCTTATCTTCACGATGAATCTCAGGCTATTGCCACACAGTGGGGCGCTGAGCGCACACCGCATGTTTACGTGGTTAAAAAAGAGAAAAAGACGTTTGTGGTAAAATATGTGGGTGCCATAGACAACAACTCTGAGGACGCAGCATCTGCTGACAAAAAATATGTGGAAGATGCAGTAAACGCTCTTTTAGCAGGCAAAGATCCTGAGGTGAACTTCACCAAAGCCATTGGCTGCCGGGTAAAATGGAAGAAAAAAGCAGGGGAATAAATATCCTACTGAATTCCAAACTTCACATAAATACTGCTTTCCACCTTGATTTTCTTAAAATCGATGGGGTCGGCGGGCGGCTCTGAATTCCCGTCAAGTTTATCGGCCCCTCTTACATTTGCCCACATGGGCTGAGGATAATAAGCCGCATCATTTTCTCTTACGATTAATGCCTTACCTGTTTTTTCACCTATGGTAGCAAGAAGATAATCTGCCTTGTTTTTGGCGGCTTTAATGGCCATAATCTTTACCAATTTGCGAAGGCTGTCTATTTTGGAATGCTGCACGTGTGAAACGAATGCATCGGTAATTTCCAGTTTATCCAGTTCGGCGAAAACCTGCCCGAGAATGGTCGCATTGCCCAGTTTCAGCGAATATTGCTTTTGGGTAATTACGCCTTTCTTACGCCAGTCTACCCTCACAAAATCGGAATTTGCACCTGAAACCGAAAGGTTTTTCAGGTCCACCTTAAGATTCTTGAGCGCATTTTTCAGGTTCTGCTCCTGCTCCTCCACCGAAATGGGTTTTTTGTTGGCACTGCGCTCGCGAATGGTGATGGATACAAATATCTCATCCGGTATTACTTCCAGCTCGCCGCTGCCATTCACTTCGATGTAGGGTTTTTCGTCGCCTGCCGGGATTTGGGCAGATACTGCCGCTGCAAATAAAAGCACTGCGGGCAATAGGATGATTTTCATTTTCATGGTAATAGAATCAATTGTTAATGAATCAAATTTAATATTTTTAATCACCATCCAGCAGGTTGCCAAATCCACCGAGGATGGAGCCTTCTTCTTTGCGTCCGCCTACACCATAAGAGAGGATTCTGCTGGCCAGGCGGCTCACGGGCAAGGTCTGCAGCCACACTTTTCCCGGTCCCTGCAATTTGGCAAAAAACAACCCTTCGCCACCAAATACCGCGTTTTTAATGCCTTTCACAAACTCAATATCGTAATCTATGTCTTTGGTATAGGCAACCAGACAGCCCGTATCCACACGCAGGGTTTCGCCGGGCAGCAAGGTGCGTTCCATG
>VHBA01000065.1 GCA_016872175.1 Sphingomonadales bacterium
TTCAGGAAGGTAAACTTTCAGGCAACTTTCACCTGGGAGGAAATTCCTATAAGCCAAAACTAACAGGAAATGCCAACATCACGGGTGCGAATTTTAAAATTGATTACCTGAATACCTGGTTTAAAATGAATGCTTCGATTATGGCTGATGAAACAGGTTTTTACACTTTCAAGCCGGCTAAAATTATTGACGAAACAGGGAAAAACAATGCATGGGCCAAAATTGCCATAAAGCACAATTATTTTAGCGACTGGGCGCTGGATCTGCGCATAGACAGCGCCCGAAATCTGAAAGTACTGAATACCACGGAAAAGGATAATAGTCTTTACTACGGAGTGGGTTTTGCCGATGGCAATTGCCGTATTTATGGTCCTTTTGACAAAATCTCAATGGACATTAACCTGAAAACGAGAAAAAATACCCAGATAAATCTCATGTACTCCGATGTGGAAGAAACATCCTTTGGCGGAGGACACGTCAAATTCAGGGCCAAGGGAAAGAAATCAAACTCCGCAAATTATGCTGAGAAAAGCAGTAGTGATATATATAGAATAAATCTCTTTCTGGAGGCTACGCCTGAAGCAGAGGCGCAGTTTGTAATAGATAAAAAACTTGGTGATGTGATACGCGGAAGAGGCGCCGGCACACTGCGTATGTTGTATGACGAAAACGAACACTTTTTTCTCTACGGAAACTATATAGTTTCGGAGGGAGATTATGTTTTTTCTCTTCCCGGTATCAACGTGCTTACCCGAAAAATTGCTCTTGATAAAGGTGGCGTAATTTCATGGGATGGTGATCCCTACAATGTTAACATCAGTATGAACGGTAGTTTTGAGAAGAAAATTTCTCCTTCGGCACTAATGGCCGCTGTGTCCTCCACGAGCAAAGATTATCCGGCTACACGTATTGTCAGCCAGCTGCAGATGAAAGGAAATTTGTTTGCACCGGAAATAACATTTGATTTACAAGCTCCGGATTTACAGGCTGCAGGTGGCGCTTCAAGCGATGTTTATTCGGTTATTCAGAGAATTCGATCCGATAAAGATGAAACCATGCGTCAGGCAGTTGCATTGCTGCTTTTTGGTAATTTTATTCCGCCTTCTTTTGCTACAGGCAGTGGAACCGGTGGGGTTAGCGGCAGTGGTGTGGCGGGTAGCAGCCTATCCGGAGTGGCAAGCACCGTGGTAAATGATATTTTTTCGCGCCTCGGTATACCAACACGAATTCAGGTCAATATTGACGATGTGCGCAGTGCAACAGGAACCAATACCAAAGTGTTTATCAATAGTGAATGGTTTCTAACTGATCGGCTCCGCCTCGATGTGAATTATGATCCAACGGTAGCTATGCTTGTGAGCAGTGTGGCATTGCCTCTGAATTTCAACCTGGAGTATATGACGCGCAATGAAAACTGGAGGGTAAAGGCATTTAGCCGTAGCAATAATTTGCTGCTTCAGCAAAACAACAGCACCATCACAAATGGTGTTAGCGGAAATACCCTGGGTGGTGGGCTGGTTTATCGCAGAGAATTCAATACACTTCGGCCTGCCAAAAAGCCGTAAATTTGTAATATGAAACCAGGCGCATTTCTGTGGGAGAGTCTAAGTATGGCCATGGATGCCCTGAGGAAGAACAAACTACGCTCGGTACTTTCTGTGCTTGGTATTACCATAGGTATTTACTGCATCATTGTTGTGTATGCCCTTGTTCACTCGATGGAAAAAAACATCAATGACAATTTTGCGTCTTTCGGAACAGACGTACTGTTTGTACAGAAATGGCCATGGGATGAATTTGGGGGAAATTATCCCTGGTGGAAGTATTTAAGAAGACCTGAAACCAGTTTGGATGAAGCGCGGTTTCTGGAGGAAAATCTTGATAAAAGCCTTGCTTCAGCTGTGGCTTTTACTTTTAGTTCTTCCGAAAAAATAGAATACAGAGGTGTTTCCCTAACGGAGACACGCGTTAATTGTGTTTCTCACAGATACAACGAAGTGCAAAAAGCCGATGTTGAAACCGGCCGTTATTTCACGGAGGATGAAAGTGCGGCGGGCAGACCGGTTTGCATTCTTGGTGCAAGTATTGCAGCAAATTTATTCAGTGGTGCTGATCCATTGGGTAAAGAAATTCGTGTTAAAAATCAGGTTTGCAGGGTGATAGGCACTTTTCGCCGTGAAGGCCAGAGTATAATTAACGCCAGTGCCGATGAAAGGATTATGATTCCCCTGAAACTGGGTATGTCAATGATGAATTACAAAGAAAATTCAGAAGGCACACAAATACTATTGAAAGCCGCACAGGGTATTTCGCTGGATGATTTGTCTTTCGAAACCGGACAGCTTATGCGGCGGTACCGCAGAACAGGCCCCTATCAGGAAGCAACTTTCTCTGTGAACAGAATGAGTATGATTACCAATGCAGTCAGTGACTTGTTCGGTACCATAAAGGTTATAGGTGTTATTATCGGTGGCTTTTCCATGGTGGTTGGTTGTTTTGGCGTGGCTAATATTATGTTTGTTTCTGTTAAGGAAAGAACGCAGGAAATTGGTATTCAGAAGGCCCTTGGTGCTAAGCGTGGTTTTATATTGGCGCAGTTTTTAACGGAATCTGTGATTCTTTGTATTATTGGTGGTTTAATAGGATTGGGAATGGTTTGGGGTACCCTTCAATTACTGAATTTTATTTTACAAAATCAGCTCGACAGTGGTTTTGTTTTGTACCTGATGCCTTCCGATGTGTTTTTGGGTATCGGAGTATCCGTGCTGGTGGGTCTGCTCGCCGGATTTTTACCCGCCTCTTCCGGAGCACGGCTCAATCCGGTGGATGCAATCAGGTCAAAGTAGATTTTTTCGTGGAAAGTACGTGTATTAACGCATTTGCAAATCCCATATATTTGCTGTATATTTATGGAAATTACAGGAAAAGTTTTTGAAGTTTTGCCCAAAGTAACGGGCACCAACAAGGCAGGCAATCCCTGGCAAAAGCAGGAGTTTATTCTTGAAGTGCAAAGTGGTCAGTATCCCAAAAAGGCCCTCATGGGTATTTGGGGTGAAAAGGTAGATCAGTTTCAAGTACAAAAAGGAGAAGAAGTGACCGTCAGCTTTGATATAGATTGCCGCGAATACAATGGCCGCTGGTACAATGACATCCGCGCATGGAATGTAGTAAAAAAAGGAGGAGCCCCTGCCTCAGCCGGCACAGCGCAGTCTCATGTTGTCTCGGAAGCCCCTTCGGATGTCGATAATTTTATTATAAATCAAGATATTTCTTCTGACTCATCCATGGGTGGTGATAACCTGCCTTTCTAATTGATAACAATATGCTGGTAACTTTAAGACAGCTTCAATATATTATTGCGGTTTCAGAAACGGGAAGTTTCAGTAAAGCCGCAGATATTGTAGCTGCAGAACAAAGTACGGTTAGCCAGCAAATCAGGGTTCTTGAAGACCGACTGGGTGTCGCTATTTTTGATAGGAAGAGTCTTCCTGTCAGGCTTACTGCTGAAGGAGAAGGAATTGTTCTACAGGCAAAAGAAATTATTGAAAAAGTAGAAAATATGCTCCAGCCTTTCAAAAGCAAGCCCAATCGGTTTGGATAGGCTTTCAAATCACTTTCTTTATTCTGTTGTCTTAAATGTCATTAGACAACTATTTTATGTGTTTTCAGGTCTGATAATTGGTCACATTAATTAAATTTGTGCTGAGCTGACCTTTGAAGAAGGATTTACATTTCTATAAGTACTACCTGTTATTGTCATCATTCCTGATGGTGGACATTCTCGATGGTCAGACTTTTTGTAATCCGCCTAAAACACAGATTCATACTACAGTTACATCTTCTGCAGTTACGAAAATACAGCCCCATGGTGTAGTAGCAGCCGGTAATGGTTTTTGGGTGACCGGAACCACAACACACAATACCGCCAAATTAGATTTTTTGCTGGCCAGATTTAATGATTCCGGCCGCCTTCTTTTTATGAAAAGAATGGGCACAGCCGGTGACGAAACTTCGTATCCGGTAGCCATAGCGCCCACTGCCGCCGGTGGTTGCGTTATAGCCGGCAGGTCAGATGAACCAGCGGTCGGTTGCGGTCTTGCAGGCCTGGCTTACATCAACCGTGACGGCACCCTTAAATGGTGGCGGCGCACCACGTCAAACAACAACTGGGGTAGCTATGATGCGTTTCGGAACGTTATGGTCAGAAAAGACGGAACAGTTTTCGGCTGCGGCTCCTCACATCAGTGGAACAATAATTCACAGTTGCTGCTGGCGGCAGTAGATTCTAATGGGAATGAAATATTCAGAAATTCATACAGATATGGTGCCCAAACCCACATGTGTGCTTCTGCTGAAATGGGTTCCGGATATGTGGTAGGTGGCCATGACGGGCAATCTCCCGTTTTAATTATGGTTACTTCAGACGGTGTTGTTGACAAATGTTTTGGGTACAGCAGTTCCGTAACATGCAATATAAGTTCACTCACTGTTTCCCCTTCCGGAAAAGTATATGTAACTGGCGGATATTTGGTAGGCAGCAACTATGAATTATGGGCTGCCTGTGTTAATCCCACCAATGGAAATATGCTATGGCAAAAGCGTTACAATCTGGGTTATTGCTATGGCGGAAAAATAGACTGGGAAAACAATAGGTTGCTTGTTTCTTTTATGCACAATGCAGGGGGCAGTAACTGGCACAATGGTTTTGCTGAACTCGATTCCAATGGCAATGTGTCAAAGGTGAAATTAATTCGATTCAGCAATGTGTCATTCGAAAACCACCTGGCCGGTGCCAATAATGCAAGATTGCCGGGCGGGGGAATGGCTTTTGTTGGTAGTAATGCGGCGGCCAGCGCCAACGTAAGTCTTTCACTTATCAATCCCTGTGATTCTGTTTTGTGCAGTGTCAGAAATGCTAAGTTTAATCAGGTTAACAATACTACTGTTTTACTCACATCAAATAAAGGCACCATGTATTATGATGGAAAGCTGGCTACAAATCTCAATATTTCCATCAATAATGTAGCATTTACCCAAACTAATAATTGTGTGGCTTGTGTGGCTCCGAGACCTACCCGTTTTCGCGATACAACGCTTTGCCCTGCCCAATCGGCTATGTATAAAGTGCTTGATTACAGCGTATCTGTATTGTGGTCTGATGGCGATACGTCGCATGTGAAATTGATAAATAACCCGGGTATTTACCGGCTATCACTAAGCAATGCCTGTGGTGTTTATCGCGATACTGTGGAAGTTAAATTCCTGCAGCCAATGAAGGCGATTTTGCCTAAAAAAATCGGCGTTTGTAAAGGAGCCTCCGTCTCTGTCATCGGTACTCAGCCACTGAATTTTAATTATATCTATTTATGGAATGACGGCAATAATAATTCATCAAGGACTTTCAATAGCCCCGGTACCTATATTTTACAAACAACTGATGACTGCGGAAGCCGCTTTGATACGCTGGAAATTAGTTTTAAATCAGGATTAAAAAAGCCCGGCTTAAAGGATACATTTAGTTGTGGTACATCGTTTATATACACACAAAAAATATCAGATTATTCTCTAAAAGTAATTTGGTCCGATGGCGATACATCCCATAACAAACAATTTACAAATTTTGGAATCTATAGTGTAACTGTTTCAGACACATGCGGCTTTGTGAATGATACATTTGAAATATTCCGCAGGTTTTTGCCAATCAAGGTTATCGCTGACTCAGTAAATATTTGCAGAGGGAATGTTATAAGTGTAGACGGCACTCAGCCAGGGAATGATATATATTCATACAAATGGAATAATGGAACAACGGGACCGATTGCAACGGTAAGAAACCGCAGCACCCTGGTCCTCACAACATCCAATTCCTGTGGCAGCCGTATTGATCAGGCAGAAATTTTTGTATTGGACTGTGATTGTGAAATATGTATCCCAAATGCCTTTACCCCCGGAAACAAAGATGGCCGAAATGACCTGTTTATGCCGCGTCTTGATTGTAAATACAACCAATGCACGGTTAAAGAATCATACATGCGTATTTACAACCGATGGGGGGAAAAACTTTACGACGCACCTGTCACCAAAGGTTGGGATGGAACCTATCTTGGTGGGGTTGTACCGGAAGGCCAATATGTTTATATTATTTATATAATATTTGATAGCCATATTTCAGGAGGTAAAATCAGAGAAAGCTCCGGTACTTTTACTGTACTACACGGAGATTAAGTGTTTAAACAGCTTTAAATTACCTGCTAAATTTATTTACAAGTGTTTAATATTTAGCGTATTATACATATTTTAATTAGTATATTCCTTTAGTCTTATTGATTCTTTCCATGAAAGTCAATATTTTTTTGTATTATTGCACCTATAATAGATATGAAAATGTCTTTGATAACCCCTATAACTGCCCTAAGAAAAACCATTATATTTAGTCTTTTTTTCTTAAGCAGCCATTTAATTTTTGCCGGACATTGGTATGTTGATACCGCAGGTAATAATGCCTACAGCGGCAAATCAGCTGTTTTTGTCTCAGGAAGCAATGGTCCACTAAGAACGTTGACAGCAGCTTATGATTCCGCTTCAAGCGGAGATACAATTTACCTCGGAAACGGGCATTTTGCTGAACATTTCAACCTGACAACCAAAGATATCTATCTGTCGGTTTCGAATACCACTTTGAAGGCATTTACATTGAATGGATCAGGGATAATTGCGGCAGTGATAGGTGCAAGCGGCAAGTCACTTACAATAACCGATACTTTTGATATGATTGATGGTTATTTGTTTACAGGTTTAGGGTCTTCGGATTTTAAGCTTGCTCCGGGCGTCAAGCAGTTAGGTGGCAGCTCGAATTCATTTGTTGAGGGTAAATATCAAATTGGTGTTTCGACCGGAACACCTGATGTTACCTATCATTTTGGGCAATATGCTTCTTTGGATTACAGAAAAGTTAGATTAACATTTACCAAAACAGGTTCAGATACAGTTTACGTTTCCAATGAAATGAAATACGGTATTGCTCCTGTTTCCGGTTCTTTGCCAAACGGTATTCGCAACATTAGCAAGGTTCGCTATTTTGTTCTCTCTGCCAATAGTTTTGTTTCTTCCAGTGATTTTTATCTAAGTCCGGGTTATGATTATCAGAACATTGATGATGAGGTTAAAGATTCTGCAAAATTGCGTTTGGTGATGCACAAAGGCACAGGAAACTGGATATTATTGGGCGGAAAAGGCAGTTCAGATAATTCGGGAGTACTTTACAATGTGCTTGCCGCAGATACATTGGCTTATTTTACTTATGCCAATGACAGTTTAGGACACAATATTTTAGGGTCTGATGAAGTTTTTGCTGTTTTGAAAGATAAATACAGCGCATGCTTAGGTACAACCATAAATTTCACTGAGAATTCTTTGAGCCTGCGCTATCCGATTACAACCTATTTCTGGGATTTTGGTGATCCAGCGGTTACAACAGACACATCTTCTCTGCAATATCCGAGCTACACATATTCCGACACAGGACTTTACTATGTTAAATTAAAAGTGGTAAACAGTTTTGGTTATGAAGATTCAGCCACCACCACTGCAAGGATTAATGACTTGCCCAAAGTTAACTTTGGTTATACAGAAGTTTGTAAAGGCCTGTTAAGTAAGTTCTCAGATTCATCTTCCGTCAATGCACCATCATCAATTGCTTCCAGAGCCTGGTCATATGGAGATGGTAATACCGGTACAGGTCCGTTGGTGAATTATCCCTACGCAAATGCTGGTTCCTACAATGTAAGACTTGTAGTTTCAACTACAGAAGGATGTATAGATTCGGTTGACAAAACTGTAAACGTTTACCCCAATCCGTATGTGAATTTTCCAACGCCATCTACCTGCGTGAATGATACTGCCAGTTTCCTCCGATTTAAAAACACCAATCCTCCGGACAATCAGGTAACATATACTTGGTATGTAGATGGGGTATTCCAAAAGACCGATACCATAATTAAATATAAGTTTACAACGCCGGGAACCCATAATGCAAAAATGGTAGCAACTACCAGCGGCGGCTGCTCTGATAGTGTTACCAAGGGCTTTTCGATCCAGTACTTGCCTGTGCCAAACTTTACTCCTCCCTCTGTATGCGTCACAGACAGTGCCTATTTCCTGCGTTTCCGAAATACGCTTCCTGCAGAGGCCTTGTTAACATGGCGTTGGAAGGTGGACGGGGTTACCACAAGCACCGATACTGCGTTTAAATTTAAATTCAGCAGTGCAGGTTCTCATAGTGTTGAGTTGAAGGGCACGTCAATACAGGGTTGTAAGGATAGTGTAACCAAAACCTTTACTG
>VHBA01000066.1 GCA_016872175.1 Sphingomonadales bacterium
GGAACATGCTGAAATCGCAGGTATGACGGGGCCAACGCCAGTTGTCGGTTTCACCGCCGAATTTACCCACGTTTTCTGGGGGCGTGCCTACCAGGCGGATATCGCGGTAAACCTCGTAGTACATGGCAAGAAAGCGGTTGCCGCCCCAAAATGCCACTACTTCCACAACATAATTGGATTTCTCACCACCCAGGCTCTCTTCCAGGGATTTTTTCGCTTTGGCAGTGGCTTCTGATACGGCTTTGCCGCGCTCGGCTTCCACCATATTCACAGCGATACCGTTCAGCACTTTGTCGGTCACATCTTCCACCTTGCGCAGCAGACCTATATTGAAGTTGGCAGGACGCTCCTCTTCTTTGGATTTGGCCCAGAAGCCGTTGCTGAGGATATTGTCCTGCGGGGTGCTGAGTTCCTGAATTGCACCATAACCACAGTGGTGGTTGGTAAGAAACAGGCCTTCGCGGCTGATGATTTCGCCGGTGCAGAACATACGGCCCTGCTTGCTCATGAGGCGTACTACGGCGTCTTTGAGGGAGGCGTTGTTGATGCTGTAAATGTCTTCTGCGGTCAGTTTCAGGCCTTTTCCCTGCATGGGATCCTGCAATTTTGCCACCATGGTCAGGGGCCACATGCCTTCATCGGCGCGCAAACCCAGGATGCTGGTAATGGACAGCAGTAAAGAAAATATGGTTTTTTTCATAGGTTTTATAAACGAATTGCAAAGATGCGAATTTTTGGGCAAAGCAAGGATTTGGAAATGTGGGTTATTTTTCGTATATTTACGTTAACCACCAATTTTAATTTATTTAATTTTATGAAAACGAACATGGGGACTAAAGACCGGCTGGCACGCGTGGGCATGGCCATTCTTTTTTCTATTTTGTACATCTATACACCGGTAGAGAGCATTTGGACGGTTCTGTTGCTTTTCACCGGCGGCTATATGATAGGCAGCACAGCCATTGGGTATTGCCCGGTTTATGATGTGATAGGGTATACTACTTGCAATAAGGAGAAGAACCTAGATGATTGAGTGTAAGATTGGCGCGGAAAAACCTTTATGTGCAGTTAAAAGTTAGAAGTCAAGAGTTTGTCTGTGCCTGAATAACGTTGGCCTTTCTCAGGACGGGACAGTGAAAATAAAAAAACAAATACAAAATTTAGAATTTTTTTTTGACAATATTTCATTAACCTTTATTGGTTTCAAACTATTTAGGAACTATATAGCCGTTTGTTTGAGCAGGAACTATTTGGCCTGCATTATAACCATTTGGAAACGGGTCGTCCCCAAACTGATTGTTTCCTTTTAAATCTGGAAAAGCTATAAAAACAAAACCTGTCGGGACCGTATATTGGGTACTTTGATATATTATATTTACTTTCTTGTCTACTAAAAACCCTATAATTGTGCCTTGAGCAGCACAATTATAGATATGCTTGTTAGGTGTACCATTACTAAAATTCACTAGCATCCCTGCACCCGCAACTCTATTTACTTCAACTTGTCCTACACCACAGTTATTCCCTGCGGTTAAACCCACCGCAACACCGTTAATCGTTACCCCATCTCCATTACTAGGATGTCTGGGGGTGTTAATTATAGACTTGATATATAGATTCTTTCCTGCCGGAACCGTATATGGTGTAATTGATACTGCCGCAGACAGTGTAGTATATGGCAAAATATCATAAGTTAATTTTGTATAATTTTTTATTCCGTCCGGCATTTGGTAGTTGGTTAAGTTTCCTAAACTAATTGACGAATTATTTTGAATGTAAAATTTTCCGCCGTTTTTGCTTAGGTAAACAGTATCTCCTATCTGATTTAAGGTCTGTATTTCATTAGTTTCACTGCTATCCGGCAAGGCAACTGTTCCTCCGTTTTGGTTTAATATAATTCTTCCGCCCGTGCGGCTGATGGTTTGCAATTCATTGGTGCCGCTGGAGTCATTCAACACCACATTGCCACCACCATTGCTCAAGGTTATTCTGCCTTTGCCGGAGCTGATGCTTACGGTCTGTAATTCATTCGTAGCTGATGAATCCGCCAGCTGAACGGAACCACCATTGCTCAAAGTGATCGTGCCCTTGCTTGTTGTAATTCCCAGTTGCTGTTTGTCGTTGTCGGTGATGGTTACCGAACCGCCGCTTTGGCTCAGGGTTATTGTATTGCCACTCTGACTGATGGTTTGTAATTCATTGGTGGCACTGCTATCAGGCATGGAAACTGTTCCTCCGTTTTGGTTTAATATAATTCTTCCACCTGTGCGGCTGATGGTTTGCAATTCATTGGTTCCGCTGGAGTCATTTAAAACTATATTCCCTCCACCATTACTCAAATTTATACGGCCTTTACCCGCACTGATGCTGAGAGATTGTAATTCATTCGTGGCTGAGGTATCGCCATCATTCACATTTATTTGAACACTGTTGCCACTGCTGATGCTCAGGGTTTTGGTGCTTCCTGTACCTGTAAGACTCAAGGTCTGTTTATCATCATCGGTAAAACTGCCGCCGCCCTGGCTCAGTGTTACTGTGCTGCCCGTTTTGGTGATGGTTTGTAATTCGTTAGTGGCACTGCTATCCGGCAAGAATATGGTTCCACCGTTTTGATTCAGTATGATTCTGCCGCCATTGCGGGTAATGCTTTGCAATTCATTCGTAGCGCTTGAGTCCGGAAGTGTGACCAGGCCACCGTTAAGGCTCAGCAGCAGTCTGCCACCATTGCGGCTAAGGGTTTGAATCTCATTTGTGGCCACACTGTCTTTGTCTGCCACCGAAAAGAAAATGGGTTTGTAATTACCTAGTTTTATTTGTCTGCCGGTGCCATTAACCGTCAGTGTAAGAGAGTCTCCGCTTTTTCCGGAAAACATGGCGTATGGTATACTCCAGAACTGCGTGGTTCCCATGTCCGTATAGCTCGGGGTCCAGCCCCAACGGGGAATGGAAGGGGCCACACATATTTTCAGGTTGAAAAAGTATTTATCCTTATCCCAGGGGATATCGGTGAGCTTGGTGTAGGTGCCGGAAAGGTATTTTCCCTGGCCTACAATGACGCTAAACATCGCATCGGCATTGCTTGTTACCTTATGCTCATCGGCATACATGACGGTGCCGGTGGCGCTGCCCCTTAGCACCGTAGTTTGCACATAGATGGTGCGCCTAACTGCAAGGTTGCCACTGCCATCGCGCGCTACCGCCTGATATATCATGCCGTTGGGCGGGGCGGTTTGGGCGAAGGAAAATCCAGTAATTATAATAAAAACTGAAAACAGTATATGTTTTTTCATGTATTTTAAGATTTAAGTTTGATGAGGGAGTAGACCCACTGTTCACCGGCCGTATCTCGAATTTTTACAAAGTAGTTTCCTTCGGGCTGTTCTGTGAGGAGAATGGGTGTTCGCCACACATTTTCGCCTTTAATACTAACGGTGCTGACCATGCGGCCGACATTGTCAAAAACTTCGATACTTTCAACGTTTTTGCCTTCCACCCAGTATTTCCCGAAGCCGGGATTGGGATACACCCGAATATCAGTTACCCGCGGAGCATCATTGCATATTTCTCTGAATGTACCTGTTACGTTATACATCTCAGATTGCCCATACACATTACCACCCTGCACCATAATGCAGCGGGTGCGGCTATCCTGCATTACAATGGCTCCACCAGAATTGGCATTTACACTGTCTGAAATGGCAAAGGATGCAAAACCGCCAAAAACCAATGTTTGTGCACGGACTGCAGTAACGCCGGAAAGCAGCAGGCCAATTAACAAGATTTTATTTCGCACGGTAATGGTATTGGGTATTGGGGTTTATGCCGGAACCATCATCTACGAGACGCATAATCAATATAGACTCGTTTAGGGTTTCGATATTGTAGGTAAACTTACCTGTTCCGCCTGTGGTAAGGGTTTCGATTAGTTTCGCTCCGGCAATATCCATCAGATATTTTCCGCCCATTCCATCCGAATCCATGTAGGTACTGTCTGCCTTATACGTTATGGTATATTGCAATTCCTGTGGAGAAAGTACATACAAGGTATCGTTCATATACAACTTTTGTATTTGCCAGGTTTTGGAAGTTTTGCCGCTAAACAATTCCTGCTTGGTAGGGGCAGGAGGATCATCGGTTTTCTTTTTACAGCCAATAAAAAATGAAGCTGCCAATGCAGTGAATAGCAATACTCTCATGAAATTTTTTTGTTTCATATTTCGAAGGTATACAAATTTAGCAATTAAAGTACTACCCGTGTAAAATTTTAATAATACGAAATTGCTCCAAGTATTCAAAAGCATGATAATTTATACACTCTTGACTAACTGCAAACCACAACACCCCTACCCACCCGCCTTCGGCGCTATTTCCTTCAATCCCTTTGCTGTAAGTACAAACCGAACCAAAGCCAGTTTATCAGGAGAAAACATGGTTAATGATTTACCGCTCTCGTCCTGGGCTTTAACATAGCGGTAGTGCACCAGGGTACGCACAATGTCCAGCGTTACTTTGGGATGAAATTTAGTTTCCGTAACCACTGCTTCCATGCTCTCGGGGTGGAGCAGGCAGTTCATTACCTTCAGTTCGTCTTCCCCGATTTCAAGCATGGTTAATCCTGAAACTTTTCGGGGCGCATCTGGGGGAAAAACAGCACTTCCTGTATGCTCTGCTGGTTGGTGAGCATCATGGTCAGGCGGTCTATACCCACACCCAGTCCACTGGTGGGCGGCATGGCATATTCCAGTGAACGGATGAAATCGAGGTCCATGCTCATGGCTTCGTCATCGCCGCGCTCAGCCAGTTTCATCTGCTCTTCAAAACGTTCCTTCTGGTCAATGGGATCGTTCAATTCCGTGTAGGCGTTTGCGATTTCCTTGCCATTCACATACAGCTCGAAACGCTCTACCAGTCCGGGTTTGCTGCGGTGCTTTTTGGTCAGCGGGCTCATCTCCACAGGATAATCCGTGATGTAGGTGGGCTGCACCAGGTGTTTTTCGGTAGTGGCACCAAATATCTCATCAATCAGCTTGGCGCTGCCCATCTGAGGCGTTACTTCAACACCACATTTCTTGGCCATTTCACGCAATTCTGATTCGTTTTTTCCTTCTACATCGAGCTTTCCGTATTCGCGGATGGCATCAAACATGCTCAGGCGGCGAAACGGGGCCTTAAAGCTGATATCATTATCTCCCACCTTGCATTCGGTGGTGCCGTTTACGTCCATGGCGCACTTTTCCAGCATTTGCTCCACAAACTCCATCATCCAGAAATAATCCTTGTAGGCTACATAAATCTCAAGACCGGTAAATTCGGGGTTGTGGGTTCGGTCAATACCTTCGTTGCGGAAGTTTTTAGCAAATTCATAAACGCCGTCAAAACCGCCCACAATGAGGCGTTTGAGATACAATTCGTTGGCAATGCGCAGGTACAATTGCACATCGAGTGCGTTGTGGTGGGTTACGAAAGGCCTTGCAGCAGCACCACCGTGTATGGGCTGTAAAATGGGGGTTTCCACCTCCAGATATCCCTTGCTGTTGAAGGTTTCACGCAGGCTTTGCACCACCTTGCTGCGTTTGATGAATATGTCTTTTACCCCGGGATTCACCACCAGATCCACATAGCGCATGCGGTAGCGGGCCTCGGGGTCGGTGAATGCATCATATACATTGCCATCCGCATCCTGCTTTGGCAGGGGCAATGGGTTCAGGCACTTGGAGAGCAGCTGCAGTGCAGTTACGTGCACGCTTGTTTCACCCGTTTGGGTGGTAAATACATGTCCTTCCACGCCGACGATATCGCCAATGTCGAGCAGCTTTTTAAACACTTCATTATACAGGGTTTTATCTTCACCGGGGCAAATCTCATCTCGGTTTACGTAGATCTGTATACGGCCGGTGCTGTCCTGCAGGTTGGCGAATGCGGCCTTGCCCATAATGCGCTGGCTCATCATCCTGCCGGCCAGGCGAACATGTTTATAGCCTTCGGAGTTTTCGGGGTATTGCGCCTTGATATAGGCGGCGTAGTGCGTTACTTCGAACGCTTCGGGCGGAAAAGGGTCTATGCCCAGCTCACGGAGCTGTGCCATTTTTTGCCGGCGCACCAGCTGTTGTTCATTCAGGTCGTGGTCAAACATGATTTCACCGCAAAATTAGGGTATTTGGGTCGATAAGCAATCCTTGGCAGCCAGAGGTTTATAGGCTAAGAAACGGTATCCTCTTGCTATGGGCAATGGTGAGGTAATTGTAATCAGTGTCAATAGCTTGGGTGTGTTCTCGTCTTGTCGGTCTCACCATCACACGTGCCTTTCGCAAAGACCAACAAGGGGGAAATAGAATTACACAAAACCCTATAAACTATGAATGTCAACTGTGTCACTCTTTGTTAGCACGGGACAATCAAATAAACAAATCACATCCTCCTCAAAAACGTCTCACTGAACAATCCCATGCTACCGCCGGTGTGCAAAAACACGCCCCTGCCCGGCAAGGCCTTATCCCGCAAGGCCCATAAGGCCTTTCCTGTATAAACGGGATCAAATAAAATACCCGTTTGTGCAATGGCACTTTTTACAAAATCCATGAGTGCTTCACTGGTTTTGGCATAGCCACCAAAAGCATATCCATCAAGCACTTCAACGATTTCTGACAACCCTGCTTCTTGTATAAAGTGCCTTTGTTCCTCAAAATTGTTGAGGACTGCCACCGCATATACACGCGTTTTATAACCGCAGGCCTGTATGCCTTTTCCTAGCCCAATGGCAGTGGTGGCTGTGGCTGAAGCATGCAATAGATAATCAGGGGCAAAGGGCAGCGATTTCACAATACCCGCAACACCTTCCCAGGCAGCTTCTCCTGCACCCCCCTCGGCAATGCAATGCGCAGTAAGGTCTTCGCCAAAATGGCGGGCAAACAATTCCGGTTTATGGCGGTAATCCTCGCGTGAAACGGGTATCAGCTGCATGCCATACAGCTGCGCTGCCCTGAGGTAATGGTTGTCTATGGGTTCATCGGCGCGCAAAAAGGCAGCAGTCTGCAAACCCATAATGGCGCCTGCTGCGGCTGTAGCCAGCAAATGGTTGCTATAGGCACCGCCAAAGGTTACCAGACGGCTCTTGCCTTTTTGTTGTGCATACAATATATGGTACTGCAGTTTGCGCCATTTGTTGCCGCTCACCAGCGGATGAATCAGGTCATCGCGCTGAATGTACACATCTCCTTCAATACCCTTTATTTTCAGGGGTTGCAGGGGTACATACAGGTTATCAAACTCGGTGCTCACTTTGGCCGGGCTTCACGGATAATATCGGCAATGCTGCCTGCGGCCACGGCGTGGTAACCTTTTCGGGCTTCGCTGAAAATCTGCTCTGCCAATGCCTTGCCCTTGGCGGTTTTCACGAGGTTCTTGTAAATAGGCAGCAAAAACTTGCGCCTGCCCACCGATTTCAGAAACTTCGCCATTTCCGGATAGGCTGATTCATAGCCATTTTTTACAGAAAGGGTGTACCAGTCACAGGCAATTTCCGCATTGCCGATGCCGGTAAACGAAAATATCTTGTCGAGGGCCGCCATTTCCTCCACACTCAGCGCTGGCATGCCCCTCAGCAAAAACAACCAGTGGTGGGTAGTATAGCCCTTGGTATCAATATCGGCAGGGTTTCTGGATTTTGTATACAGCGCCACCGCATCATTCACACGCTGCAATTCCTTGCTATTTACCACCGGCGCATCTTTGGGCAAGCCTGTTCCGTAAATCCATGTATTCAAATCAATTTTGCCCGGATGTTGATTTAGCAGCTTTTCATTGAGGTATGCCACAAACCTTTTGGTATTCATGGTCTTGAAAGCGTGGGTTTTGAAGTAATCGTTCAAAAATGCATCCCAGGCAGGCCTTCCCACCACTTCCTCTATTCTGCGAAGGAAAAAGCGGCCTTTTTCATAGGCAATATCGGTAACACCGTCATCGGGGTTGCGACCGTCGAGGTTTAAAAACAGTTTGGTATCATCCGGCGCTTCCTGCATCAGGTCACCCAGGGTGTGTTGCAATTCGCCGCGGCCAATCCCGGCCAGCATTTCGGCGTAATCGTGCCCGTAAATTTTCTCGATGATGCGCTGTTCGAAATACACGGTGAACCCCTCGTTCAGCCAGAAATCGCTCCAGGTTTCGTTGGTCACCAGGTTGCCACTCCAGCTGTGGGCCAGTTCGTGTGCCACTAAACTCACCAGACTGC
>VHBA01000067.1 GCA_016872175.1 Sphingomonadales bacterium
TGTCGGGCAGATAGAATTTTCCATTCCAGAACCAGGTTTTGCTGATATCTGCATTATCATCCATTCCTTTTGCCTTTCGAAAGGTTTTTTCTGCAATTTTAATAACGGCATTAGTATCGGAAAATAAGATGGTCCAGTTTTCAACAGGAAGACCATTTTTGCTATCAATCACGGTATAAACAGTAACCCGGAAACCGTGGGCGCCACCGGTGAAATAATAAGCCTGGTCTTTTACCGAAACATAGTGTTGGTTTGCATAAACAGCAACCAATGTTTGTTCCTTGGTGTAGTTAAATGTCCAGCCGGCATTGGGGTCTGAATTCAGGCTTTGCCATTCGTTTTTAAACTCTACTGCGTCTTGTTCCACGCGTTTTTTGAGAGGCAGATCCATGTGGGCGGTATCGGTAGTAATAGCATCGTTTATGAGCTGATTGAGCCCTGAAGCCAATTTTTTGGTTTTACCTTTTCCCTTGAAAATCTGGTATGTAACATCATAATTGCAATGAGCAGTATCTTTTGTTCCGGCTGCTCTCATGCTGTGTTTCTCTTTCTGCGTATGGGTTTTAACCGTTAGTCCCTTCACATGTATCGAAGGATTACTGCTCTGGGTAGACTGTGATTGTACCACCGAGAAAGAGAAAGTTGCGAATACAAACCAAAAACCCTGTTTTGGCCTTATTGAACTCATTTTATTGATTATCATTTGAAAATACTCCACGAATAAACAACAACCGACACAAACAAAAAAGCATCAAATCGATCGAGTGCGCCACCGTGTCCGGGGATAAAACGGCCACTGTCTTTTACGTCGACTTGCCGTTTTAAGGCACTCTCAAACAGATCACCTGCCGTGCCCGCCACACTTACCAAAGCGCCCAGCACTGCCAGTTGCCAAACACCAAGATTCCACAGACTTCCCAGATAACTGCCTGTCGCCGCGGTAAGCACTGTTCCGCCTATAAATCCTTCCAGTGTTTTTTTTGGGCTCAGGCTTTCAAACAGTTTGTGTTTGCCAAATGCCCTGCCTGTAAGATATGCAAACGTATCACTGCACCAGGTGAGTATAAATACGAGCAAAGGCAGGTGCCAGCTATAAACTTCACCAGAAATATGCAGGAACAGCAAACAGGGAATGGAAATATATACCAGCGCAAAAACCAATGCAGAGGCGTCGTCAAATAAAGCGATGCCTTTTTGGAATAATTGAATACCAAAGTAAATAAGAAGCAACAGCATGCACTGTGCGAGCAGAAATAGGGTGAATTCCTGTCCGGTCCAAACCAGGCCAAGCAAATTAGGAATTGCAGGGTGCATGCAAAGCAACAAAGCATTCATCACCCAAGCAGCACTCAGGTTAAACAGTGAAGCAGCATTGCGCAGTTGTAAAAGTTCTTTCACACAAAAACTGCTGATGATGAGGGTTAGCAGCCATTGCCCCCAGAAACCCTGAAGCAGTGAGAATATTACTACTGCCACAAACACGGCGCCCCAGATTGTTCTTGCGCAAAAATTATTCATGTTGATTTAATAATTCTGCGATACCAAATAATGCTATATACGAACGGTACTAACGCTAGCAAGGATATCACATTACCAAATGCAATATTGTCAAATGTTCCGCTGATACCCGTTTGCCTGAAATTGAGCTGGCTCAGGTAATGCAGAAAAATGGCGGTTCCGTTGAAAAGAAAATGCGCAACCATGCCATAAAGCGTGCTTCCCGAAGCGCTTCTCAGGTAACCAAAGGCGAGCCCCAGCAGAAATATACCCGGCAGTTCGTAAAAGCTGAAATGCAGTGTGGCAAATACAAATGCCTGCAAAACAATGGCACGGATAATATTGCCGGTGATGCCTTTGAAAATATTTTGCAGCACGCCCCTGAACAGTAGCTCTTCAATTACGGCAGGTAAAAAAGCCACCAGAAAAAGACAAACGATCAACTCATGGGGTTCGTTCATGTCCAGCAAGGTGGTTGTCATTTCCTGCCGGCTTGCATCCATTTGTTGTGCATAATATTGAAGTCCCTGGGGCCAATTGATGCTTCGCATCAGGCTATCGAGCCAGTTAACAATTACAAAACCACTTCCGGCTGTAACCAATCCCATCCAAAGGAAGGTGCTTTTAAAGGGGGTATTCAGGCCGCCTTCCCTGATGAGCGAACTGCGGTTTACTATCGTAAAAAGCCAAACCGGCAGCAGCATGGAACCAATAAAAGAGATAAGATGGTAAACCCGGCTGATGTTGATGGCAAGTGCGGTGCCATCGGGGGTGGTCAGCAAATTACGGGCTTCGTTGAAGGTTATGCCATAAATTCCACCCGCGATGAAAGCAGATCCCAGTGAGAAAATGATGTTAAATAAAAAAATAAAAATCAGGACGAACATCAAACCCCAGTTGCTGTAAAATGGGTTTTGGTCCGTTGTGGCAGTTTCATTGGCGGAATCGTTCACGATATTTACTGCAAACCTACATTTTTTTAAGCAAGGAATATTCATCCGCAATGCTGCCCTAATTTTGCAAACTCTGCATGGTAAAAATTGCCGACATAGAACTGGGTGAATTTCCGCTGTTGCTGGCACCCATGGAGGATGTGAGCGATCCGCCCTTCAGGTATGTGTGCAAGCAGGAAGGAGCCGATCTGATGTATACCGAGTTTATCAGCTCGGAAGGGCTTATTCGCGATGCGATTAAAAGTCGACAAAAACTCGATATTTTCGACTACGAGCGTCCCATCGGTATACAGATTTTTGGTGGTGACGAGGAAGCTATGGCGTTGTCGGCCAAAATTGTGGATGCCACAGGCCCAGATTTACTGGATATTAATTATGGCTGTCCGGTGAGCAAGGTGGTGTGCAAAGGCGCCGGTGCCGGTGTGCTGAAAGATGTGGATTTGATGGTGCGCTTAACGGATGCGGTGGTAAAAAGTACCTCGTTGCCGGTAACCGTAAAAACCCGCCTGGGCTGGGATGAAAACAGCAAAAACATCATGGAAGTAGCCGAAAGGCTGCAGGATGCGGGAATCAAGGCACTCACCATTCACGGGCGCACACGGTCTCAGATGTACAAAGGCGAAGCCGACTGGACGCTGATTGCTGCGGTGAAAAACAATCCGCGCATTCAAATTCCTGTTTTCGGCAACGGCGATATTGATAGCCCTGAAAAAGCGCTGGACTATAAAAACCGCTATGGTGTGGACGGTGTGATGATAGGCAGGGCAGCCATCGGTTATCCATGGATATTTCGCGAGGTAAAGCATTTTCTGAAAACCGGGCAGCATTTGGCTCCGCCTACGTTTGAAGAACGACTGAATGTATGCCGCACCCATTTTGAAAAAAGCGTGGCCTGGAAAGGTGATAAAGTAGGGGTGTTTGAAATGCGCCGCCACTATGCCCAGTATTTCCGCGGCCTGCCCGATTTCAAACCCTGGCGCTCACAGCTGGTGAATGCCGGAACGCCGGAAGAAATTTATGATTTGCTGGATGCGCTGAGGGAAAATTATGCAAATGTGACGATAGAATAGTTTGATTTATTTAATGCACATTTTTTAATTTTTAAAAAATGTTCTAAAAAACGTTATAATTGCGTCATCAATTCAGAATGAAAAATCATTTTATACCTGCATTATTGCTTCTATTTGTTGTGTTTGCCGGCAGTTGCTTAACATCAGACAAAGGAAACAGCAATGAAAAATCAGAAAATGCCGTTGCGTGCAATAATACTGTTTGCGATACAATTACAACTTACAGAATTACGCATCTTCAGGGTAAGGACACCTTGCATTATAATTACACATACAACGATACCATTGAATTGAAAAATATATCCGGAGAGATTTACTTTGAAAATTTTCGCTGTAAAACATGCAAGGGTAATCAATATGCTTATATTGTGGATGGTGAAAATAAAACCTTTGATTCTGTAATGGTTATGCACAATGGAAATGCTGTATCTAAATTAATAACCCTATCAAAATATAGTAGTTCTTTTCCCGGCATACTTAAAATACAGTGGGAGGGATTTGATGGGAAGTCTTTTTATGTTTTGAATAAATGACAATTTAAGCATGAAAAAATTTAGACTATTGATAATTTGTAGCCATTCAGTCTATACTCCGTTTACTTTTGATTGTTAGTAACAATGCTTACAGATCAGCATACTTTTATCTGTCCGGTGTTGACTTGCCGGTGTACCTGCCGTCAAAATCATAATATTTTACCCAACTGCCGTCTTTAATAAGAATGGCTGAGCCGGAGACATTTTTGATATATTTATCACCACTCAGCGATATTGATTTTCCTGTATACCGCGCATTTTCGTCATAAATTTTGGCCCAGGTTCCATCTTTTATCACAATGTAGCGATTGTTGTATCCTTCCAGGCTTTTATTGCCGCTCAGCGATATTGATTTTCCGGAATAACGGGCATTCTCATCATAAATTTTAGCCCAGGTACCGTCTATCTTTACCTCCGCAATTTGCGCACCTGCAGCGTAGCTAATTCCCAAAAACAACAGCATTAAAACACGATTTTTCATAGAATCAAATATAATAAAAAAGAATGGTATTTACAAATTTCAATTGAAAAACCACTTTACCTATATTTGAACCATGCAGCGAATTCACTATGCAGCAACAGCCATATTGTTGTCACTCGTTTCCACTGTTTCAGCCCAGCAGATTACCGGCATTGCTCCCAAACAAATCATCGGTGGTAAAGGCGAAGTTCTTACCATCACCGGAAGCGGTTTTGGCGGCAGCCGTGGCAGTTCTTACGTTTCTTTTTTTCGCGAAGGAAACACCTACACTGATGCCACCACCGGCAATGCTTTCAACTACCTCAGTTGGAGCAATACTGAAATAAAACTGGAAATGCCTGTGGCGTTTTCCAACAAAATAAAAGTAAACATAAACGGTACGGATTACCTTTCCACCGATACCCTGAAAGTGAAAGCCAACCTTGGTTACCGACAGGCCAACCCGCTGCTCTATGACCTGCTCACCGACAACAATAAAAAGGGCGGTGTTACCTGGCTGGTGCACCCTGTTTACTGGAACAATCCCGAAATCAAGCAGGCCATTGCCGATGTGGTGCAGGAATTTCGCTGTAAAACCGGCGTCAACTACATCCTGGAACCCCTTACCCAGTGGGTTCCGCTGAATTTGGGCCAAGGCAAACACATCATCGCACCCGATTCTTCCCTCGGTGTGGTGGGATTCAATGACCGGCTCTGGGCTTCCTGCATTCTAGGGGCCGAAACATTTTATCACAACCAAACCCAGCTGTTGCGCTTCAACACCCAGCAAAACTGGTACTATGGCAAAGGCCAGCCTCCGGCCGGTGCCGCCAAATTCAGGTATGTGCTGTTTCATGAAATGGGGCATTCGCTTGGTCTGGGCCACGTGAACGAATGGGGCGAGAGCATGTATCCCACCGTAACGCTTCTGCCTTCGGACAACTGGTGCAAGCGCGATACCATCACCGCTGCCGAACAAAAAGCCATCAAACACTACATCTCATTGAGCCAGAACTTTGCCTTCCGCGGTTGCGGCATTACCCCCATGAAACCCAATATCGATTGTAAGGATGTATTCGGACTCAGCGTGGGTGTGGAATCACTTGCCCAAGAAGGCGCCTGGCTGTTTCCCAATCCGGCGTCTAACCAGTTACAGGTGAAATTACCTGCCTCAGAACACGCTGCAATAAGCCTTTGGGACACCCGCGGACGCAAGGTGCTGTCAGCGAATATTCATGGGACGGAGACAATTAACCTGCCGGCTGCCCTCAGCGATGGGATCTACATGGTTCGACTTAGCAAAGACCACGGCACCCAAACCACACGCCTGATTGTTCAGCGTTAAACGCTGTAAAAAGAAATTTGAGACTGCCTTGAATTTCACTGAACTTTGCACCCATGAATGCCCAAACCCTCGAGAAACTGCAAACCTGCAAAACCTTCATTTTTGATATAGACGGCGTGCTCACCACGGGCAATGTGCTGGTGACCGAGGAAGGGCATATGCTGCGCAGTATGAATATTAAAGATGGGTTTGCCTTGCAACATGCAGTAAAACAGGGATATAACATCGCCATCATCAGCGGAGGCAACAGCAAAGGCATGCTGCATCGCTTTCAGGGATTGGGAATCAGGGAAGTTTATCTCGGTCAAAACAACAAAGTGGCGGCCTTTGAGAAAGTATGTGCAGATTTTGGCGTAAACGAAAATGAAGTGGCCTATGTGGGCGATGACATGCCCGATTTTCCTATACTCAAAATAGCCGGACTGGCCGTATGTCCAGCCGATGCGGCCTATGATATTCAGGAAATTTGTGAATGGGTCCTTTCCGTAGGCGGCGGGCAGGGCTGTGCCCGACTGCTGTTGGAAACTGCCATGAAACTCCAAAACACCTGGCACAACGACGACACCCACACCTGGTAAAATTTGTGTAATATTTAACCCTTTTTCGCTTATATGGGTAACAAAACCCCTCATCATTTCGTTATTTTTGTAATCGATGATAGCCGCCACCCTCATCCATGATTCATTATCGCCGCTCCGGCTCACCGATACCGTGAGTGCAGCGCTGGACTACATGCATGCCATGCGGGTTTCTGAACTGCCGGTGGTAGACAACAACCGCCTGCACAATTATGCCAGGGCCATCAATCTGCTGCAAGAAAAAGCCGATACCAAACTTTCGGATATCATTCCCTTCAATCCGCATGCGCCATTTGCGCCGGCTCAGCAGCATATCTACCAGGTTATTCCGCTCATGGTAGCCTCCGATCTGGAAGTGATGGCAGTGGCCAACGAGCAGAGCCAGATTATGGGTATCATTGATCAACGCAAAATCCATGAGAACATATCACAATCCCTTACCTACAAAGGCATGGGAGCTGTGCTGGTGGTGATGGCCGAACCCCGCGATTTTGCACCGTCCCATGTCATGCGTCTGGTGGAAGAAAATGGAGCCAAGGTGCTGGGAATGATGGTTAACCAAACCGAAGCAGGCAACCTGCTGGTTAGCTTGAAACTCAACACCACATTGGTGAAAGGCATTGTGGCATCTTTATCCCGTTTTGGATACAAAACTGAGGATGTGTACATGTCAGAAGATTTCAACAGGCAGAAGAACAGCGAATACGAAAGCGTACTGCGGTTTTTTGATATTTAAAATCAACACCCTTGTGGAAAACAAGGAAACCAGCCATACAATATTCAGGTAAAGCCGCCGTTTTGTAACTTTGCAAGTTCAATATATGAAATTTCAACCCGGTTCTACCGAAAACCTCATTCAGGCTGAAGACGTTCAAAAGCCCATACACTTTGCCGATGTGGTAAATTTTTTCTGGCGCTGGCGCAAAGTCATGTTTGTGGTTTGTATCGCTGCAGGATTGCTGTCTGTTTTGATAACCAGTCCGCTGATTACCAAGCCCAAGTACAAAGCCACCCACGTATTTTATCCCACTACCAACAACTCCATTTCCAATGCCCTGCTTACCGAGTTGAACCAGCGGCAAAAGGATCCACTGGAATTCGGTGAGGAAGAAGAAGCTGAAAAAGCACTGCAAGTGCTGCAAAGCGGGGAATTGCTGAGCCGTTTGGTGCGCAATTTCAACCTCATGAAACATTACGGCATTGATCCCAAAACCGAAGCACATCCGCAGACAGCGCTTGAATATAAAGTTGAGGAAAATATTCAGTTCAGCCGCACCCGTTACCTGAGCATAAAAATTGAGGTTTTAGACGAAGATCCGCAAATGGCCGCCAATATTGCCAATGGCATAGCTGCACTATACGATACCGTAAAAACCGAAATTCAAAAACAGATTGCTGACCCGGCATTAGCTATTGTAGAAAGGGCTTTGAAAGAAAAACAGAATAAGCTGCAGGGACTGAAAGACCAACTGCGCGGATTGGGTG
>VHBA01000068.1 GCA_016872175.1 Sphingomonadales bacterium
GCGGTCTATGTGCTCAAACCCATGGGCGGCACTCAGTTGTACGCGAATTCGGGCCTGGTCTTTAGGCACTACAGGGTAGAAGAAACCAATTACGTAAATACCCTCCTGCAGAAGTTTATCTGCCATTGCCTGGCTGAGTTTGGCATCATACAGCATAATGGGCACGATGGCACTGTCTCCGTCCTTAAAATCAAAGCCGGCGGCTTTCATACCTGCTTTAAAACGGTGCACGTTGGCTTCCAGTTTGTCGCGCAGCTCCGTGGTTTCGGTGAGCATGTTGAACACCTCAATGCTGGCACCCACAATGCTGGGGGCCAATGAGTTGCTGAACAGGTAAGGACGGCTGCGCTGTCTCAGAATTTCGATAATCTCTTTACGGCCTGTTGTATATCCTCCCATGGCACCGCCGAGGGCTTTTCCGAGCGTTCCCGTGATAATATCTACACGCCCCATCACATTGCAGTATTCAGGTACACCACGGCCTGTTTTGCCTATGAAACCCGCGGCATGGCATTCGTCGGTCATGGTGAGGGCGTTGTATTTATCGGCCAGGTCACAGATTTTGTCCAGCTGGGCCACATAGCCGTCCATGCTGAAAACACCATCGGTCACAATCAAAATGTACCGTGCCCCTTCGGCCCGGGCCTTGATGAGTTGTTCCTCCAGCTCGGCCATGTTGTTGTTGGCATAGCGGTATCGGCGCGCTTTGCAAAGCCTTACGCCATCGATAATTGAGGCATGATTCAGCGAATCGCTGATAATGGCATCTTCTTCGCCCAGCAGGGGCTCGAAAACACCGCCATTGGCATCGAAAGCCGCAGCATAGAGAATGGTATCATCGGTTCCGTAAAATGAAGCAATTTTTGCCTCCAGTTCTTTGTGTATGTCTTGCGTACCGCAGATAAAGCGCACACTGCTCATACCAAAACCATGGGTGTCGATGGCGCGCTTGGCTGCTTCCACCACGCGGGGGTGGCTGCTGAGGCCCAGGTAGTTGTTGGCGCAGAAGTTGATTACCTCATTGCCGTCCTGCAGACGGATAACCGCATCCTGCGGGGTTACGATAATTCTTTCTCTTTTGTAAAGGCCGTTTTCCTCAGTGGATTTCAGTTCGGCCTGCAAGTGTTGCTGAAACGCTCCGTACATGGGGCGAAGATACAAAGGGCTTTTGAGATGACCAATCTCAGGCAGGTTGCTGCAGGCTGCTGAGAATTTCTTCCAGAATGCTACGGTCGTTGCTGAGACGTGGCACCTTGTGTTGTCCGCCCAACTTGCCTTTTTGTTTCAACCACTGCTGAAAAGCACCTGCCGGAACTGCTATTACTTTTGGCATTTTCATGGCCAGGTCGCCTTGTCTTTTGGCGGCGTAGTCACCATTGCAGGCTTTTAGATTGTTGTCGAGCGATTGCGTGAAAGCGTCCACATCTGCCGGAGGCACCGAAAATTCAATCAGCCATTCATGTCCGGGTTCGGTTTCGGTCATAAACACAGGGGCGGCAGTATAATCTTCCACTATTGCGTTTGTTGCGGCAGCAGCAGCAGCAATAGCGGTATCGGCATTTTCTATAACCAGTTCTTCGCCAAAGGCGTTGATATAAAGCTTAGTACGTCCTGATATTTTAAACAAGTACGGATTGGTGTTGCTGAACTGAACGGTATCTCCCAGGTTATAGCGCCACAAACCACCGGTAGTGGTTATCATGACGGCATAATTCACGCCGGGTTTCACGTCTCTGAGTGGAACTGCGGCTTCGGGGCCTTCATTTACGGGATAGAACTCATAAAACACACCATGGTCGGTTACCAGCAGCATATCAGAACTTGCAGAATTGAACTGTACACCGAAAAAGCCTTCGCTGGCATTGTAGGTTTCTACATAGCGCATTTTAGGGTCGGGCAGCAGTTGTTTAAACTGTTCGCGATAAGGGGTAAAGCTCACGCCGCCATGGATAAACAATTCCAGGTTGGGCCAAACCCCATGCATGTGTTTCTTTCCTGTTATTTCCAGGATTCTTTTGAAAAGCACCAATGTCCAGGTAGGCACTCCGCTAATACTGGTAATGTCCTCGTGTATGGAGGCCTGAGCCATACTTTCCAGTTTTTCCTCCCAGTTGTCCATCAGGGCAATGTTCAGATCAGGGGTAGACTTGAAGTTGGCCCATGCCGGCATATGGTTCATAAGAACGGCACTCAAATCACCGTAATATCCACGGGTGTTTAGCTGGTTGATTTTATGGCTGCCGCCGATTAGCAAGGCTTTGCCCTGAAACATTTCCGATTCTGTGTTTTCAACACAAAACAGGGTAAGCACATCTTTAGAGCCTTTGAAATGGTTGTCTTCCAGGCTTTCGTAGCTAATGGGAATAAACTTGGCTGTATTGCCCGTGGTACCACTGCTTTTTGCAAACCAGGTAATTTCTTCGGGCCAGATGAGGCCTTGTTCTCCAGCCATGGTTCGTTCAATCCAGGGCTTCAGGTCTTCATAATTTGCCACCGGAATCATTTCTTTCCACTGGGCATAATTGCGAATGTTTTTAAAACCTGCAGATTCACCATAAACGGTATCTTTCCCTTTGTCCAGCAGGTATTCGAACCATACATCCTGGGCGTCTGCGGCTCTGGAGGCCATCAGTTGAATATCCTGATAGCGCTGTTTAAAATACCAATGTATTACCGGGGCAATCATGCTGATGCGGCCAAATGGGGCATCAATATTAATGCAGAGACCGGTTTATTGCAAATAAAATCAGGTGTTGGGCGGATTGTTGGGTTTTGGCCCCCTGTTTTGGTGCGGGGGACGAGGACCTCGATTATCCCTTCTGGGTCCGCGGTTGTCGGGGCCCCGGTGGCGCGGCTTGCCCTGCGGATTGCCACCTCCACCTTGTCCCGGTGGCCTGTGTTGCTGACCGCCTTTATTGTGGGGGTGCTGATGACGGCCTTTTTCCTGGCGGCCTTTGCGGATTTCCGCTTCCATTTCCCTGTCTTCAAGTAGTTCGGACCCGCCGATGAATTCAGGCGCCTGCGCAGAAGCAACCTGTTCCACCACCTGACTGGCAGCAGCCACATCCTGAAGCGGGGGAACGATTTTACCTTGCTTGTTGTCCTCCATGAACTCCTTAACCTTTTCTACCGCAAGGGCAATCCAGGTCGCGCTGTCTTCATAGCTAAACCACATCAGCTGTTTAAGAATATCTGTTTTTTGGCTGTATGCAACACCGGAGGCTGTTTCCAGCTTCACTACCTTGGCTTTGGGAAACTTGTCCAGCGCCTCCACATACAAATCCAGCTCATAATTCAGACAGCATTTTAGGCGACCGCACTGACCGGCCAGTTTTTCCATATTGATGCTGAGGTTCTGTACGCGTGCTGCCCCGGTGGTAACCATTTTGTAGTCGGTGAGCCATGTGCTGCAGCATAGCTGACGGCCGCAAACACCAATACCACCTAGGCGGGAAGCCTCTTCGCGGTAACTGATGTGGCGCATTTCAATTTTCATGCGGAATTCACCGGCATACAGGCGAATCAATTCGCGGAAATCCACACGCTGTTCAGCAGTGTAAAAGAAAATAACCTTGCGTCCGTCACTCTGAATTTCAATATCACTGATTTTCATCTGCAAGTTGAGTCTGAAAGCTATGGTACGAGCCCTTTCCAGGGTGGCTTTTTCTTTTAGTTTTAGCTCATCGTTTTTTTCAAGGTCTTTATCGGTTGCTTTGCGAATGATGGGCAAAATGCGTTCAGAATCTTCCTGAACCCTGTATTTTTTTAATTGAAGGCGCACGATTTCGCCGGTGGCGGAAACGGTACCAACATCAAAGCCCACGGAGCTTTCCACGGCCACATAATCACCGGTGTAAAGATCCAGATTGTTTACATTTCTGAAAAACTCCTTTCTTGAACCTTTAAATCGCACCTCTACGATATTAAAAGCCACAAAATCGTCAGGGAGCTCCATGTCCCTGAACCAATCATATACATTCAGGGCATTACACCCCGAAGTGCCGCAGGTACCGTTGCTTTTGCATCCGGCAGGAGAGCAGCCGCCCCTTGATTTGGTACCACATGATGAACATCCCATACTGTTATAAATCTATCGAAAAACTGTTTGCAAATCAACCGACCTGCACTGTCTCTTGCAAAAATAGGGATAAAAGTTCACACCCGCTGACGGTACCACGACCGCAAACCCACGACCGCAAACAGTAAAAACACCGCATAAAGCCCCGCAGTCAAGAGTTTGCCCACAGAAATATAGAGCGGTATATAAATTATATCCGCCAGCAGCCATAGCATCCAGTTTTCCCATTTTCGGCGCGCTTGCAGTGTGATGGCCCAAACGCTGAGGGAAGCCGTGAAACTGTCGAGCCAAGGCATGGCGGCTTCAGGAGCAAATAAAAGGATGATCCGGGTCCACAAGTACCATCCAATAAGAAAAATCAGGCTTTCAACAAGCCACCGACGCTGAGTAATTGATGAAACTGGGTTTTGAGGAGTGCTTTTCAGAGACCAGTTTCGCCATCCATAGGCCTGAACACCTATAAAAAGGAACTGCAAAACCATATCCGAATACAAGCGGCAATCATAGAAAATCCAGGCATAGAGAAGGGTTCCGGCCATGGCTACGGGCCAGTTGGCCGTGTAGGGTTTTATGGCCAACAGCACACCTGCCATAGATAAAACAACGGCGATAATTTCAAACAACAGGGCGATATCAGCGGCAAACAACAAGTTGTATGCAAAAATCAGGGTATGTACACAACGAACCAAACTTGCTTAACTTTGTTACCTGAATAAAACCATAATTATGTTTGAATTACCATCACTCCCCTACGAATTTGCGGCCCTGGAGCCCCATATTGACGCCAGGACCATGGAAATCCACCACGGCAAGCATCATCAGGCGTATGTAAATAACCTGAACAATGCCGTGAAAGGCAATGCAGGCGAAGGCAAGAGCCTGGAAGAGCTTATGGCCAATGTGAGTAAATACAGCATGGCTGTTCGCAACAATGGCGGCGGCCACTGGAACCACAGTCTTTTCTGGCAGCTTATGAGCCCGGCCGGTGGCGGAAATCCCGAAGGAAAATTGCTGACGGACATCACCGCAACTTTTGGAAGCATGGAGGCATTTAAAGAGCAGTTCAACACTGCTGCTACTTCCCGTTTTGGATCAGGCTGGGCCTGGCTGATGGTGCACGACGGAAAACTGGTGGTGACCAGCACCCCAAACCAGGATAACCCGCTGATGGACATTGCCGATGTAAAAGGCACACCTATTATGGGTTTGGATGTGTGGGAACACGCCTATTATCTGCACTACCAAAACCGCCGCCCGGATTATATCAATGCCTGGTGGAATGTGGTGAACTGGAAAAAAGTGGCTGAGTTGTATGCAGCATCACACTAATTAAAAAAACTAAAAGAAAAAGCCCGGATATCCGGGCTTTTTTTTTGCGATACTTTTAAGAGAGGGCGGCAGATATTGGCATTATTTCTTCGAGTACTCCTGTCCAAAGGTTGTTTCGTAAGCGCAGCGCTTCCATAGAAGCCTGCGTTGCCTCTTCCCATTTCTTTTCATCAGTTCCGCATAGCTCGGCAGTCATTTGCAAAGCCAGGTGCGAGTGGTGGTCGCCATCTACTTCTATGTGGCGGTCGAGGTAATATTTGAAGGGCGCAATTTTTTCCGGAAAACGGAGGTTGAGGTCATTTACCAGCGCCATAAACATATCGGGTATTAAATCCTCCCTGCCAAACGTAAAAATCGCAGACAACACATGGGGTTTGTTTTCGGCTATTTGCCTGAAAGTAAACTGTACAAATTCCTTTACAGAAGTTGGTAAATTCATCTGTTCAAGGGCTGCTTCCACGGGTTTGCCGTTGCGTATCTCTTCCGTCAGGCCTAGAATCATGGTGTTGTCTGCACCGGCCTGCTCCATTGCATCCAGGTACATCTCAAAATGGCTTTTGCGGATGCCGTTCATGTCCACATCCGATTCTTCGCCCACCACAATTTCATTGATGAGAAAGCGGGTTTCGGCGCTGCCTTTGGGTAACCAGGGGGTAGTGGTACATGTAAGGTTTTGCTGCAGGCTTTTCAGCAGCGACATAAAATCCCAAACGGCGTATACATGGTTCTGCATAAATATCCGCACATGCTCCAGGTTTTGAATTTGGGCATACAGTGGATGCTTTACAATAAGGGCTTTTTGCGGGGCAATACTTTGGTTGATTTTATCGATGTGCGGGTTCATGTGCACTTAATAAACAAAGATGCCGTCAGATGGTTGCAAGGTTTTGTAAAAACCACATTTGGTCTTTTTCTGCACGGGTGCGTGGCGCGAAATTGTTTTTATACAGTGCTCCGGTTCCCAAACCCTGGTGCATGGGGTTGTTTTTGGCAGAAACCCACTGGGCAATGGCACTCAGGCCGATGTTCCCTTCCAGCGCACTGGTGGCCCACCACCCAATGTTGTGTTTTTGGGCAACTTCAATCCAGTGGTCGCAAGCGGTGAAACCGCCTAGCAGGGTGGGTTTCAGCACGATAAATGCGGGCTTAATCTTTTTCAAAAGAAGTTCGGCACCGTCTTTGGATATCCCAATCAGTTCTTCATCCAGCGCCAATGGAATGGGGCTTTTGGCACACAGCTCCTGCATGGCATCGGCCTGTCCGGCTTTGATGGGTTGTTCTATGTTGTGAACTTCAAAACGCAAAAACTCCTTAAGATGATAGGGGGCCTCTTCCGGTTCCCACGCACCATTGGCATCCAGGCGTATGGTGAGACCGAACGCATTTTTGAGAGCCCTTACTTTTTCCAGCAACCGGCATTCCGAATCAGTATCGATAGCGCCCACTTTGAATTTGAGGCAGGTAAATCCCTTCTCTATTTTTTGCCGGGCCTCTTCCCACATACCTTCAATGGTATCCATCCACACCAACCCATTGAAGGGAATGCTTTTTTCCCCTTCGGTAAAAGGGCCCGGAAACAACACACCTTTGCCCCCGTTTTGCACATCCAGAAAGGCACATTCCAGGGCAAACTGCAAGGATGGATAACCATCGGTAAGGCGAAGCCATTCATTCAGCGGCAGCGGTTCTGCTGCAAAATACTGAAGCTGGGTAAGCATTTCATCGATCGGGGCCTGCCCGTCTATGCTCAAATCCGGCAAGGGCGCGGCTTCACCACAACCGATAATGCCGTTTTGTGAGAGGTAAATCAGCCAGTGCGGTTTTTCTGTGTATTCGCCCCGGCTGGTTTTGGCTGGTTTGATAAATGAGAGGGTATGTTTTTCCCAGTGCAGTTGCATGCCGCAATCAGGCGGTTGTCTCGGCTTCAGGAAGCCTGGGCTTTTGGAAATCGAAGTGCTTGTTGCGCAGGGCGCCCTGCTGTGCCAAAGGCTGCATCATGGCTGCAAACTGGTCGAAATAAAGGCTTTGTTCGCCATCGCTCAGTGCTTTTTCGGGCTGGTTGTGTACTTCAATGATAAGGCCATCTGCTCCAGCTGCAATGGCTGCCATAGAAAGTGGCGCCACCAGGTTGCGGTTTCCGGTACCCTGGCTTGGGTCTACAATTACCGGC
>VHBA01000069.1 GCA_016872175.1 Sphingomonadales bacterium
GCCACTTCTGAACGCTCGCCATTTTTAAAACCCACAGCTCGGCTTTGAATGCGGCGTGAAATAATTTTTTCTATGCCATCAAAAGCTCCACCGCAAATAAACAGGATGTTGCGTGTGTCAATCTTCACGTATTTCTGCTCAGGATGTTTTCTGCCGCCTTCGGGCGCCACATTGGCTACAGTTCCCTCCAGAATCTTCAGCAGGCCTTGCTGCACGCCTTCTCCGCTTACATCGCGGGTTATAGAAGGATTATCGCCCTTGCGGCTGATTTTATCAATCTCATCCAGGTATATGATGCCTTTTTCGGCAGCGGCAGCATTGTAGTTGGCAACCTGAAGCAAGCGCGATAATATGCTCTCTACATCATCGCCCACATATCCGGCTTCGGTAAGCACGGTGGCATCGGCAATACAGAAAGGAACATTCAGGTATTTTGCCAGACTGCGCGCCAGCAGGGTTTTGCCGGTGCCGGTTTCGCCTACCATCAAAATGTTGCTTTTCTCCAGTTCCACCTCATCGGCTTCCTGGGGATGCATCACGCGCTTGTAGTGGTTGTAAACGGCCACACTCATTACCTTTTTGGCCTCGTCCTGCCCAATTACATACTGATCCAGATATTTCTTGATTTCATCGGGGCGTGGTAGGGTGAAAGCGGCGTTATTGCCGGAAGCTTTCTCGGGTTCGTTTTTATTCAATCCCAGTTCCTGCTCCACAATTTTATGTGCCTGATCAGCACACTGCTCGCATATATGCGCCTCCAGCCCGGAAATGAGCATCAGGGTTTCGTCTTTTTTGCGTCCGCAAAACGAACAGGTGGCGTTTTTCGCTTTCATCTATGGGTAAAACAACTAAAAGAAACGGAATGTTTCGGTTATTTGCTGCGTCTTTTCAGCACTTCGTCAATCATGCCGTAGTCTTTGGCTTCTTCGGCAGTCATCCAGTAGTCGCGGTCGCTGTCTTCCCAAACTTTTTCATAGGTCTGACCGCTATGCACGGCAATGATGTCGTATAATTCTTTTTTCAGCTTGCTGATTTCCTTGTAGGTAATTTCGATATCCGAAGCCTGACCTTTTGCACCACCCAAAGGCTGGTGAATCATAATGCGTGAGTGGGGAAGGGCGGTACGTTTGCCTTTTTCGCCTGCGCACATCAGTACAGCGCCCATACTGGCGGCCATACCGGTACAAATGGTGGCTACATCAGAACTGATAAACTGCATGGTATCGTAAATGGCCAAACCGGCATATACACTGCCTCCGGGGCTGTTTATGTAAATCTGAATATCGCGGTTGGGGTTGCTGCTTTCCAAAAACAATAACTGTCCAATGATGATGTTGGCAACGTCATCATAAATCGGCACACCCAGGAAAATGATGCGGTCCATCATCAAACGAGAGAAGATGTCCATGGCCACGGCATTCATCTGTCTTTCCTCAATAATATTGGGCGTGAGGCCTGTAATCTGAGGAACCATGCCTGCCTGCGGATTGCCGGCCTGCATTTCCATGTATTTGTCTACATAAAGGCTATTTAAACCCAAGTGCTTTACAGCGTATTTGCGAAATTCTTTTCCGTGATCCATGTTTAATGATTTATAATATTCGAAGTTAATGCTAAAAAATGAAATCTTATTCTCCGTGCTCGTGTTTGTATTCGTTTACGTGTTTGAAGTAATCTTCCACGTTTACTTTCTTTTCCTTTAGGGTAATGGTTTCTTTCACCTTATCATAAGCCATTCGATACATAACCCTGTCGGCCATTTGGGTTACGAATTCCCTTTCAGCCATGCGTTTTTTAATGGTTTCATCCAAGAATCCGTCTTCAGGGGTGATGTTCATGCCATACTGACGATACATACCCACGTAGTAGGTGCGGGCTTCATCCATAATGGCTTCCTGGGTGGGTTGCAGTTCGTATTGTTCGGCAATTTTGTCAATCACCAGGCGGCGCATCAGCGCTGATTGTTCTTCAGCGTATTTTTCTTCAATGTTTTCTGCATTGTAGTGTTCGGCTTTGGTGGCCAGTAACCAGCGTTTCAGGAAAGCGTCCGGTAATTGAATGTTGTGTTTTTCCATCAACAAATGACCAATTTGGTGATCTATCCAAAGGTCGGCTTCGTTGCGGTAATAGTTTTCCAGGTTGGATTTGATACGTTCGCGGTATTCGGCTTCGGTTTTGGGATAATCAACCGGACCAAAAACTTCCTTGAAGTATTCTTCGTTGAGTTCGGCAACCGTGCGACGTTTGATATCTGTGATAACCAGTTTGAAGTTGGGATTCAGGTCGTTTACGCCTTCGCGGGCAATACCTAAACTACTTGAAATAACGCTTTCGTTGCTGTTGAATAATTTTTGAATATCAATGGTCATTTCTGCACCACGCTCACTGCCTAGCAGGGCTTTTTGTGTTTTCTTGTCTTCCACAAGGCTGGCTACCATGCTCACAGGCTTTTCAGTAATGCCACCATCCAGGGGTTCCCCGTTTTCGTTCAGTTCGGTAAGATTGGCGTATATAATGTCTTCTGCTTCTGCCTTTTCAACTTCTTCTAATTTGCCGTAGCGCTTGCGGGCGTATTCTATATCTTCATCAATTTCTTTGTCACCAACTGAAATGATGAATTGTTCCAGTTTGTCTTTGGCTGAGAAATCAAGTTCAAATGTGGGTGCAATTCCCAGGTCGAAAGCAAAGCTGAAATTTTCTTTGTTTTCTATGTCGATGTCGCTGGGGGTGTTCGCTGAGGAGATGGGGTATCCGAGAATATCGAGTTTGTTGTCTTGTATGTATTGATTGAGCGCATCGGAAGCGGCCTGCTGAATTTCTTCGGCGATAACGCTTTTGCCATAAAGGCGTTTTACCATATCCAGCGGAGCTTTGCCGGGGCGGAATCCTTTCATGGTGGCGTTTTTCTGGATGCGGCGGATTTCTTTGTCTACTTTCTCGCTGTAATCGGTTTTCTCGAGGTTGATGACAACCGTGGCATTCAGGTCGTCAATTTTATCAAAAGTTATGTTCACGGTGGTGTATTTGCAAATAGAATGCCCTAAAATGAACATGACGCAATGTCATGTTCAGGGCTTTTTAGTGCACGCGGAGGGACTCGAACCCCCACGCCTTGCGGCGCCAGATCCTAAGTCTGGTGCGGCTACCAATTACGCCACGCGTGCGGAGACCATTTTAGAAAGCATATTCTCTCTCAAACGGGCTGCAAAGGTACGAAAAAGAGCATGCATTTGCAATATTTTCAGAAGAAATAGGCGCTTAAATAACCGTTACGCTGTATTGGTAGGTTTTTTTGTTTTTCAGTGTGATTTTCACTTGCCAGCAGGTACCGGGTTTCTTGTCGCCAAGTTCGGAAGCAGGCCTGAATGATAGCACAGGGTGATTGAGCGCCCCTGCCGGCTGATAGAAAACAATGGTAGGGACTTCCGTATTGGTTTCATCAAAAACCTTCACTTCCGCGCCCTGCAAGGAAGCATCCATGCTAAATGTCCACTTGTCCATAAAAAGCATCTTTGGACAGTATCGGTTTGGCCAGGCTACGAAATGGGTTTTATACCATGCAGAATCGGCGGTTGGTGCCAAATCAAGCAACCAGAAAATAGAGTTGTTTTCAGCACTGCCAAAACCGGCATACTGGCTGCCAGGATTGAGAATACTGCGGCGGTTTATCAATTCATCGCTTTTGCGGTCATCCATGAAAATAGTAACACACTGTGCCGGATTAGGCTCAAGGATAGCCTGTGCATTGGCAGCGGCTTCAGCGGCGTTTCTTGTATAGCACTGGTGTGTTTCTGGTTTGGGTTCACGACTGAAAATTCCCAGCGGAGCAAACATCACTGCGGCTTCCTGACATTTTTTTACCTTATCCATGCTCAATGCCATGGGTTGTTTTACGCCTGCATTTTGCCTGAAATAATTGATGCGGTCAATCACTTTATACAAAGTGCTGTCGGGCAGGCTGCCTGCCTTGCAAAGGTTGCTGCTGCCATCCCAGCCCGTGGCTGCGCGCTTTACACCATTTTTGGTTTGGTAGACAATGCGTGTTTTGGAATAACGAACCACAAAGTCTCGTTCGGCTACCCTTTTATACAATTTGTCGTAGGCTACGGCTTCAGGCGACAGGGCTTCAAGTCGGTTCAGGTAGCGCCAGGCTGAATACATGTTTTCATCCTTCACCGCTGAATCTGTGCATTGGAATAAAAGTTTCATAAGGGTTGCAGGTAAAATCTTGTCTTTAGGGAAATCACTCACCAGCGCTTCACACATTTCAAGCTGCAGATAGGTCTCAGCTGCTTTTACAGGCTTGGCAGTCCAGGTATTGAAGAAATTTAGCCTGTATTGTGAGATGTTCTTGTTTTTGGGGTAATCCTCACGGGCATCGGCAAATAAAATAGAAATAAGCTTTCGGCTAATGGTGTTGGGAGGTGATTTCAGCAAGCTTTCCATGATGGGTTCATCCACCTTGGCAATCCCTTTTTGTGCGGCGTACCACTTTTTAAAATGAAATGCTATGCTGCCGGGCTGATTTCTGCGAAGAAAGTAATCCAGACACTGATACAGAAACGCTGTGCTGTCTTTGATAAGAAATACATCGGCCGAATTGACAACGCCCTTGACAACGGCCTCTTTTTTCATGAGGTAGAACTGCCAAAGCATATTGCCTGCTTCGTCCCAGGGTTTGCTGCGGGTGAGGGTGCCGAGTTTGCTGAGGTAGTAATTGTTCTGGGTAAGCAGATAGGTTGTATCAGCAGGGAAGTAGTTCAGTGCCCTGTTAATTACCTCAAGGTAAGCAGTGTTGTAACCCTGTTTCGCCGCTGTAGATAAATCTTTGTTTATCAGTGTTCTTATATTGTTTTTGAGGATAATATTGGAGGAATATACCTGCAAGCCCATCTCTGTATAGCTTAGTGCGCTGTCAAAAAAGCCTTTGCCCAGATAATAATTACTCAAAATCTCAAACGGCTCACGCATGAAGGTTCCCGGACAGGTTTGCGCAGACCAGGCTCCAAAGTTCCAGTTTGCCACAGTTTTTAAAATTTTTAATCCATCACGCTCCTGACGATCTTTGGTATAGCTCAATCCCAGCATACCGTAAGCAATGGTATCGCCGGTTAGCAGATAGCTGTTTTTGTATAGCTGAATGGCTTTTGCATAGCTGTTTTGAGCAAAAGCCGCCATCGCTTCCTTGTTGTTTTGTTGGGTAATGGCTTTCATCCATTTTGCATAGGGCTCGTAATACGTACCATTTACATCCTTGGTGCGGGCTTTTACGGCGCTTTTACCACATTCCTTGAAATAATTGACTTTTCCGCCTCGGTATTTATCCATCTGGCTCATTTCATATTCGGCAGATGCTTTTATGTACCAGAATTCTACGGCAGTTTTATCGTCTTCCACTACAGATTCAGCAACGGATTGTGCACGCGCCCATTGCTTGTTTTGTAGTGTTGTCCTGGCCTTTATTAGGTTTTTATCCTGCGATTTTAGCAAAGTGCTGAAAAGCAGCGTTATCAGGAGTAGTATATATTTCATGCAATGCAAATGTTCACAATTTAATTCAAATCGCGAAACCTTGTGGAAATATTGGGTAAAATACCTTTATCCCTCATCTTCAGTTAATGATTGGGTAATATTAGGAATTACCATATATTTAGCATAATTTTGAACCGCAAATAACCATTAATTATTTGCATGTCGTTTTCAGACAAAATTTCCCTTGAAGGTTTAACATTTGATGATGTACTGGTGGTGCCACGCTACTCGCAGGTATTGCCCCGTGAAGCCAATACTTCCACGCAGTTCACCAAAAAACTTCGCTTGAATATTCCCCTGGTCAGTGCGGCCATGGATACCGTTACCGAAAGCTTTATGGCTATTGCCATGGCGCGTGAAGGCGGCATAGGTATTATTCACAAAAACATGAGTATTGCCCGTCAGGCAGAAGAAGTAAAAAAGGTAAAACGCAGCGAAAGCGGTATGATCCTGGATCCTGTAATTCTGCATGCCGATGCAACCCTTGGCGATGCCATGGGGCTGATGCGTGAGCACAAAATAGGTGGAATTCCGGTTATTGACCGTGATGGCAAACTGGTGGGCATCATAACCAACCGCGACTTGCGCTTTCAAACGGATTACGGCAGGAAAGTAAGTGAAGTGATGACCTCGGATAATTTGGTGGTAGCGCCGATGGGAACTGATTTGAAAGGGGCTCAGGCCATTCTGGAATCCAGCAAGGTAGAGAAACTTCCCATTGTTGATGATCGTTTTCACCTGAAAGGGCTTATTACCTACAAAGACATACAAAAAGTAAAACATTATCCCCGTGCGGTAAAGGATGCGCATGGCCGTTTGCTGGCCGGAGCCGCTGTGGGCGTTACCGCCGAAACCATGGATCGGGTAACTGCACTTGTTGCGGTGGGTGTAGATGTGATAGCTGTAGACACTGCCCATGGACACAGCAAGGGTGTAATTGATGAAGTAAAGCGCCTGAAAAGTGCTTTCCCCGATTTGCAGATTATAGCCGGAAATGTGGCAACCGCTGAAGGCGCTAAAGCCCTTGCCGATGCAGGTGCTGATGCCGTTAAAGTAGGCGTGGGTCCCGGTTCTATTTGCACCACCCGCATCATCGCAGGAATTGGAATGCCACAGCTGAGTGCAGTTCTTGCAGCGGCAGAGGCGTTAAAAGGAACAGGTGTTCCCGTTGTTGCAGACGGTGGCATACGTTACAGCGGAGACCTTGTAAAGGCCATGGTAGCCGGCGCCGGAACTATTATGGCAGGCGGCTTGTTTGCCGGAACCGAGGAATCACCCGGTGAAACCAGCTTTTTCGAGGGCAGAAAAGTGAAGAGCTACCGCGGTATGGGCAGTATTGAAGCCATGAAAGAAGGCAGCAAAGACCGTTATTTTCAGGATGCTGAAGATGAAGTGGCCAAGCTTGTTCCCGAAGGTATTGTAGGTTCGGTAGCTTATAAAGGGCACCTGAGTGAGGTGGTTTATCAACTTGTGGGTGGATTGCGCGCCGGTATGGGCTACTGCGGTGCTTCTTCCATAGATGAACTGCAGCAGGCTACTTTTGTGCGAATTACCAATGCCGGCATGCGCGAAAGCCATCCGCATGATATTTCGATTACCAGGGAAGCACCGAATTACAGCCGTTAATTTATCTGATTTTCAAATGGCTGAAAAAATATCTATATCAGCGGAAATCAATGCTGCTGCAAACCTTGTGTCCTTCCAAATTACGGAGTCTAATGCTTTTTCACGTGTGGATATTGAATTTGAACCTGAATCACAAAACCCACCTGAACTGCAGCGGCAGGGCTGGCAGGCGATTTTGGATAATTTCAAGAGATATAAGGAATCACAATTTTCCTGATTGTTGGAACTTCAATCTTTTATTGACCGCTTTGACCTTCCGGGGAATATTGTTTTGCTGGAAGGGAAAAGAGATGTAGCCGAAGCGGATAAACCCAAATTGATTGCCCTGGGTAAACTACT
>VHBA01000070.1 GCA_016872175.1 Sphingomonadales bacterium
TCAACCATATAAAAAGTTCCTGCCTGAAACGGGGATTAATTTTAATCCAGACAGGTGCTTTTTTACCAAACCAATTGTTGAGTTTGGATATCTTTATATTTGCTGAAAGATAGGCATTGAAAGGTTTGTAGGGATTCCATTCTTCACCGGTAAATTCTTGGATATCACCAAAACCAGAGGATGAACCAAGGCCAGGATACACTTCAGGAATAATGTCTGAATAATTAACAGAATCATTTTTGAGCCTAATTAGTCCTGCCAACAGGCGTTGTTCAGCCGATAGTTTTGTACCGAAACCTCCCAGCCTCCAATATCCATAGAAAACATCGCGATAGAATTTTCTGTCTTTACTGCCAAATTGCTTGTGATGTCTGAATATTTCCTGAAGCCATAAGTGGAATGGCTGCTTATATGAATATGCGGCAATTAGCTCTGCTGCTATACGCAATCTGTTTTTTAATGGATTCAGGGTTCAATTTCCTCCCTTATACCTTCAGACAAACGAATAAAGTGCAAACCATAGTTTAATACTTCATTCTCATAGTGTTTCAAATAAATATGGTTGATATAACCACGGTAGTCCATGTTCAATGTACTTCTGACAAATGAATCACCAAAAGCCATAAGTCCATAACCAATAAATGTTGCCTGATCATACCCGATAAATGCATATTTGCTGGGATCGTTGAAATAGGTCTTGTAATAAAGGTCTTCAAATTCGATTGAAGTTGTATCACCGGGTGTATTAACAGAAACTTCCGGATAAAGAATTCTAGGTTCGTTTTTGTTTACAATGGTTTTAAAAGTTCCGTGCCAGTTATGGTGGGCAATAATCCAGCTCTGTTTTTTATTTTTAATTAGTTTTTCCAACTCAGGTTTAATGCTGATTTTATCAATGGTGTTGAATATGATAAAACTGTCACTGCGATTTATTGGACTTGATAGCCTTCCATTGGCCAGGGTAATAAATTTTATTTGATTTAAGCCGGGTGTTTTAGCTGAGTATTTTATTATTCCGGCGTCTTTTTTTGATTCGGTACCACCGTCAGAGATTACATAAAACCTATGTTTAGGAAAGATTTTCAGGGCTTTTTCAAAGGTGGCGCGAACCCGAATGCTGTCGGGGGTGAAGAAATTCACCACCTGATTGCCGGGGTTGGCGGGTTTGTAGTATTTTAGTGGTGAAATAAGGGTAATTCCCTTGCTGTGGCAATAATTTTCAACCTGTGCCATTTTATTAGGATAAACAGGCCCCACAACCAAATTAAATTTGTCTAACTCGCCGCCTTGAAGCAGGTTTTCAAGTGCAAAACTGTCTTTTTCACTGTCAAATACTGCAATATCAGCCTTTAAACCCTCTTCTTCCAGTTTTTTGGCACCCATAACAAACCCCTGATAGTAATCCAGCATAGCTTCGCCCACGACGGTGTGGTTTCCGGATGATTTGAAAGGTAAAACCAATGCTATTTTATACGTCTTTTTATGGTATTGCTGGGCATTAGAACTATTGGCTGTTAATGACAGCAAACAAATAAGGGCTATATGTATAGATACCTTTCTCATTCCCACTCAATGGTGGCGGGTGGTTTGGAACTAATATCATAAACAACCCTGTTTATGCCTTTAACCCTGTTAATGATGCTATTGCTGATATCGGCGAGAACCTCATATGGAATATGAACCCAGTCTGCAGTCATGCCATCTGTGCTGCTTACAGCCCTGAGTGCTACAACCTGCTCATAGGTGCGTTCATCACCCATAACTCCAACACTTTGAATGGGCAGTAGAATGGTTCCGGCCTGCCAAACCTGCTCATACCAGCCATATTCTTTAAGTTTTTCCAGATAAATGTAATCGGCTTCCTGCAGCAGTTTTACTTTATCTTCAGTGATATGGCCAATGATACGAATTCCTAGTCCTGGACCAGGGAAAGGATGCCGGTTTAAAATCTCTGAAGGCAGGTTCATTGCCTTGCCCACCCGGCGTACTTCATCTTTAAAGAGCGAACGCAAAGGTTCTACAATGCCCAGATGCAGTGATTCTGGCAATCCTCCAACGTTGTGGTGGCTTTTAATAGTGGCACTTGGACCCTTCACGCTAACACTTTCTATTACATCCGGATAAATGGTGCCTTGGGCAAGCCATTTGGCATCCTGTATCTTTTTTGATTCATCCTGGAATACCTCAACAAACACCCTGCCAATGATTTTACGTTTTGTCTCGGGTTCGGTGACGCCGGTCAGTTCTTTATAAAATCTTTGCGAAACATCAATACCGTGAATATTGAGGTTCAGCTGTTCATAAGCCTTCAGCACATCATCATATTCATTTTTGCGAAGCAATCCGTTGTTGATGAAAATACAATGCAATTTGGGGCCAATAGCTTTGTGCAGCAGGAGGGCAGCCACTGAGCTGTCTACACCGCCGCTTAAGCCAAGAATGACGGTGTCGGAACCAACCTGTTCGCGAATCTTATGGACCGTTTCATCAATAAAATGTCCGGGAGTCCAGTCACCACTGCATCCGCAGATGTTAAACAAGAAATTCGACAGCAAGGCAGAACCTTCGGAGCTATGGTACACTTCCGGATGAAACTGAATTCCATATGCTTGTGGATAGGCGCCCAACTTAAAAGCAGCCACAGGAATAGAAGCCGTAGTGCCAATAATGGTGCTGTCTTCCGGTACTTTTAATATGCTGTCGCTGTGGCTCATCCAAACCTGACTTTCATATTGCAGACCTTCCAGCAGATGGTTGGGTTCGCCGGTTTGTATAAGCATGGCACGTCCATATTCACGGTGGGCTGATTTGCCAACATCTCCGCCCATTTTCTTGGCCATAAGCTGAGCACCATAACAAACCCCAAGGGTAGGTGCATGAGCAAGCAGAGCATTGAGATCCACATCGGGTGCATCGGTTTCATTCACAGAGCTTGGGCTACCGGAAAGAATGATTCCTTTTATATGAGAATTGGGCCGGGGATAATGATTGAAAGGATGAATTTCACAATATACATTCAGTTCGCGGACGCGTCGTGCAATCAACTGGGTATATTGAGAGCCAAAGTCAAGTATGAGAATGGTATCAGTCATCTGAGATACTGCGAAATTAAAGCAATTAAAGCGGAGCACCCCAACTTAAAACGTAAATTTATGGAAAAAGACTAATCTGGGATTTCAGCAGGGTAAAGGTTTTACGGTGGTAGAGTGTAGCACCCAGCGCCGCTATGGCTTCACGGTGTTTTTCGGTTGGGTAGCCTGCATTTTTATCCCAGCCGTATTCCGGATATTCAATATGCAGTTTTTCCATTAGTTCATCGCGGTGTGTTTTGGCCAAAATACTGGCAGCGGCTATGGAAACATAGCGAGAATCGCCTTTTATTATGGTAGTGTGCGGGATTTTACCAAAAGGTTTAAACCGATTTCCGTCCACCAAAATATGCTTGGGTGTTACCGTTAATCCCTCAATTGCCCTATGCATGGCCAGAATACTGGCATTCAATATGTTAATCTGGTCTATTTCTTCAGGACTGCAAAAGGCAACCTGCCAGCTGACGGCAGCATTTTCAATGACGGGCCTGAGTTCAACGCGGTGCTTTTTGGAAACTTGTTTGCTGTCGTTTAGTAATGGATGATGAAAATCCGGTGGCAAAATCACAGCAGCGGCCACTACGGGACCTGCCAAACAACCGCGTCCGGCTTCGTCTGTGCCGGCTTCAGGGAAAAGTCCGCTGTGATTGGAAATCAAGTCCATTTTAGCTGTATTTTAACGCAATTGCCAAACGATATTTTTTAAATACTTCAATGGCCTGGTACCGGCATATTTGAAATCCGGTGTTACCATCCAAAAATCCTTGTTTAATCAGGTAATTTTTTGTATATTTAAATAATGGGCTGAACAGCATTTTGAAAATCAGCCACAGCAATGGTTTTCCTGAAAATTGTGCTGCTGCAATAAGGGCAAATTTGTCTGATTGTCTTACCATATCAGCATGAGTGGGGTAGGTGTTGTGTAGGATGTCCCCCGCTAAATGCAGCGAAGAAAAACCTTCATAAAGTTCAAAACGGTCATGGGGGTTGACACCATTCCAGACACCGCAATTCTTTTTCCAAAGCCTCAATTTGGTGTCGGGATACCAGCCACAGGATTTGATGGGTTTATTGCAGTAAAAATTCAGGCGGTTCATGCTGTATCCCGAAATATTCTCCGGAAACCCGTTTTCTTTCAATGATTTGATATTTTCCAACAATGTGAAATCCGGTTTTTCATCGGCATCTAGGCTTAGCACCCATTCGTTGCTGGCCAGCTCTTTGGCACGGTTTTTTTGCTGTATGTGGCCGTCAAATGCGTGTTGTTCAAAACGCGCCCCTTTTTTGCGGCAAATCTGTTCGGTTTTGTCTGTGGAGAAGCTGTCCAGCACTACAATTTCATCGGCAATACCACGCAAGGCATCAATGCAGTTGCCAATGTTTTTCTCTTCGTTTTTGGTAATGATGACCACAGAAAGCGGAGTCATGCAGCAAAGAAACGAGATTTTGAAGGGAAAACATAAAAAAGGCGACATTGAGATTAAAGCCGCCTTCAGAAAAACAAAAATGAGAATTAAGTTTGTTTCATCAACGGCACTTCGCAGAGGATTTTCACCTCATCAGAAACCAGAAAACCACCGGCTTCCAAAGGCGCATTCCATGTCAGGCCCCAATCCTTGCGGCTGATACTGCCCTCCAGGTTAAAACCAGCTTTGGTATTTCCCCACGGATCTTTAGCTATGCTTGCTTGTTCTGTCGTATTGGATGAATTTTGAAATAAAAAGGTACACCATAATATTTGTTCAAATAAATATAATGATTTTAATCTTCCATTGACATGATTACAGGAATATAAAGAAGGACCTGGTGGTAAACACACAAATTGGATGTTATTTCGCAGTGTAGATGGAAACGTCCTTGAATCTGACCTCGAAAATGCCCGGCACTGGAACGACCATTTTTGCTGTTATGTCGGCACTGGCCAACGAGCATGGGGCTGTGAACCTTGCACAGGGATTCCCTGACTTTAATTGCCCTGAAAAACTGGTTGAAAGGGTAAACCACTATATGCGACTAGGAAAAAATCAGTATGCACCCATGCCTGGGGTTCCTGAACTGCGCAAAAAGATTGCCGAAAAAACCCTGAAATGTTACGGAACAGAATATGACTGGCAATCGGAAATTACGGTGGTGGGTGGTGCTACGCTGTCTTTGTTTTGTGCCATTAGTGCGGTGGTGAAAGAGAATGATGAAGTTATAGTTATCGAGCCTGCCTATGACAGTTATATCCCTGCTATTACACTCAATGGCGGCAAGCCTGTTTTCAGTAAATTAAAGTATCCGACCTATCAGATTAACTGGCAGGAAATTAAAAAACTGATTAATTTTCGTACACGGGCAATTTTGATCAATTCTCCGCACAATCCATGCGGAACAGTTTTGACGGCTTCAGATATGCAGGAATTGGAGCGGTTAACGGAAAATACAGATATTGTGGTTATTAGTGATGAAGTATACGAGCATATTTTATTTGATGGGCTGAAACACCAGAGTGCGTGCATGTTTCCGGGTTTGGCTTCGCGAAGTTTTATTATTTCTTCTTTTGGTAAAACCTACCACAACACCGGTTGGAAAATGGGCTATGTGCTTGCTCCGGAAAAACTGACGGCTGAGTTCCGTAAGATTTACCAATACGTAGCTTTTAGCACCAGTACACCTGTGCAGTATGCTTTTGCTGATTTTCTGGAAGTTGAATCACACTATCTGGCCTTGCCTAAGTTTTATGAGCAAAAGCGCGATTTTTTCCGTGATTTGATAAAGGACTCACGGTTTAAAGTTTTGCCCTGTTCAGGATCTTATTTTCAATTACTGGGTTATGATGCAATAAGTCAGCAGCAAGACTATGAACTGGCCGTGAAACTCACCAAAAAAAGCAAAATTGCGGGTGTACCCGTAAGTGTTTTTTACCACGATAAAACAGACAACAAGGTATTAAGATTTTGTTTTGCCAAAAACGAGGAAACTTTAACGAAAGCAGCTGAAATATTATGCAGACTTTGATCATACGTGCCATTCAAATGGATATTCTTTGGGAAAATCCGGTGGGTAACATTGAGAAGTTATCTGAAATACTGGATACTGCCAAGGCAGGAGAACTGGTAGTTTTACCTGAGATGTTTGCCACAGGATTTAGCATGCAACCTGAAAAAATTGCCCAGACCATGGACGGAGAAATCATTACATGGATGAAAGAAAAAAGTGCGGATAAAATGATTTGCGGTACCGTGGCTGTTGAAGATGCCGGGAAATATTACAACCGTTTTGTGGCTTGTTTCAATGGATTTGTAGTTGCTACCTATGATAAGCGGCACCTTTTCAGTTATGCCGGCGAGGATAAGCACTATACAGCCGGTGAAACGCAAATTATATTTGAATACCGTGGCTGGAAGATAAAGCCGCTGGTATGTTATGATTTGCGTTTTCCGGTATGGTGCAGAAACAGGGAAGAAGCAGATTTGATGATCTTTTGTGCCAACTGGCCCGCTGTTAGAATCAATGCATGGAATGCATTATTGCCGGCCAGGGCAATTGAAAATCAGTGTTATGTGCTGGGCGTAAACAGGGTAGGAGCAGATGGAAATAATAAAAGGCACAACGGTGCCACTCATCTTTTTAATCCCTTGGGTATTTCTTCAAATAATGATACCGAAACAGAAAAATGTTTTGAATATGTAATAGAGAAAACAGAAATTCAAAAAACAAGAAATGAATTTCCTTTTTTGAAGGATGCTGATGAATACAGCATCCTTCAAGCTAAACAAAAAAAGTAAATTAATATTTTACTGATAATCGTATAGCAAATCACACAACTTAATATCCAGTATTGTACATACTTTCCGCATGCGGTCTACTGTCATTTTTTCCGGCATTTTTTCACACAGGGAATAGGATTGTTGTGTGATGTGTAATTTCTTGGCAATATACTCCTGACTGAATCCGCGGGTTGCACGGATAGACCTAATCTTCTCGGAAAGTGTAGGCTTGTTACTTGATTTCATTATTTTTTTATTTACGGTGCATAGTAAGTACCATGATACAAGTTTAGATAGTAATTAACAATGCTTTTTTGTTTGGTTAAAGTTTTGTTTATTAATGCCTTTTAAATCAATAAAATATGGAATTTTTTTCATAAGAACATATGCAAATATAGTAAATTATTTTTATTGTTAACAACATCTGTGTGTGATATCAGTCATATAAAAGGTAGTTTCAACTTGCTAATGCAAAAATTATTGATGCAATAATAATAAATTCATTGCCTCTTTTGGTGTTTTAAAATCTAATGTTTCCCTGGGTCTCTCATTTAATGCCTCCTGAACCCAACGT
>VHBA01000071.1 GCA_016872175.1 Sphingomonadales bacterium
AAATGTTCAGCAGTTCAACCTCTGAATATTTTGGCATACCCGGTGCAGACCGCAAATTACCGGTCTTATCCGGCAATCTGAACCAAAACAAACCTGCCGAATTTCTGGCAGGAGAATCCCAAAAGTTTAACAATAACTGGGATCTTACCACAACCAAACCCATGCTCACACCCCGTTTCAACTACACAATTGGGGTTCCATTCAAACTGAAAAATAAAAAAGAAATTGGCTTGCTGATGAGCCTCAATTATTCTGTAACGCAGAAATACAGCGATGGCCTGGTAAACCGCCAGGATTTGAGCGACAACCAGCTTATCAACAGCTACAACGATGCCCTGTTCACCACCAACGTTCAAAACGGCGGTATCATGAACCTGAGTTTCAAACTCAACAACCGCCACCGCATAGACTGGAAGAATTTATATACCCTTAATTACGATGCATCCAGCACGTTAAGGAAAGGCAATAACGATATCAATGTATCTCCGGTGGTTCCCATTGAAGGATTTTCTAATCAAATCAACTATAACCGACTTGCCAGTACACAACTAAATGGAACACACGTTTTTGGTGCCAAACAAAGCACCCTGACCTGGCTTGTCAACTACGGCAATACCCACCGCGAAATTCCGGATTTCAGGATTGCGCAGTATGCCACCATCGAAGATACCCGCTACTTGGTATTGAACGACTTTTTTAATGCCGGTTCCGGTCGTTTCTTCTCCAACCTTGACGAAAACACCTTCTCCGCCAGTGCCGATATGCAGCATAGCATTAACACCGGTAAAATTACCCATAACATCAAATATGGTATTTTCAGACAAACACGCTCCAGGGTATTCAAAAGCCGTGAATTTGTTTACGGACCTGTTGGAAAATCTGTAATCAGCAATCGCAAACCCGCTGAAGATCTGGGAGCTGCAAATATCAACAAGGAAGGAATCTACCTGGTGGAAAAGACATCGAGCGATGCTGATGAATACAACGGAAACAGCACACTAAATGCTGCATTCGTGATGCTGGAGCACCATTATCCCCTGTTTAAGGCAAATGGCCGCAATCAGCTACTGAAAGTGATTTACGGTGTGCGTGGAGAGCAGTTTAATCAATATCTGACCAACGGATACTTTGACAAAGTTAAGGGGAAAAAACTGGCAGACGGCGGTATCACTACCGATTTGTTACCATCGCTGAATATCATAGCACCCATTACCGGTAAAACAGGCCTGCGTATGGCATATTACAAAACGGTGAACCGCCCTGAAATGCGGGAAATGGCTCCGTTCAGCTTTTATAATTTCAACCTGAACTCAGAAATCATAGGCAATACCCAGTTGAAAAGGGCACAGCTGCACAACTTAGATGTGCGCTATGAAATATTCCCCGGAAAAGAGGATATGTTCAGCATCGGTGTATTCAGCAAACGCATCATCAATCCCATTGAGTTTTCTCTGGAAACCAGCCAGCCCGGTATACGCACCTTTGGATATCAGAATGAAAAGAGTGCCGATATTCGCGGGGTAGAACTGGAAATTCGCAAAAGCCTGAAGTTTCTGGGACAATACCTGGCGCCCGGTTTGTTCAACTACCTTTCTGCCTACGGAAATTTCTCACTGATTCAAAGTCAGGTTCAATTTAAAACAGGACAAGCCACAAACAAGCGTTCTCTGCAGGGTCAAAGCCCTTATGTAGCCAATATTTCATTGTTCTTCGAGAATAAAAAAGGTTTTCAGGCCAGTGTAAATTTCAATAAAATCGGATCCCGCATTGCCTACATCGGTGTAGCGAAAGATGTTCAGCCGTTTGGCAGCGATATTTATGAGTTTGGCCGCAGCATTTTAGACTTCCAGATTGGACAAAACATGAAGAAGGCGGGGAACCTTAAACTGACGTTTGGCGATGTATTAAGGCAAGCTACCGTTTTCTATCAGGATATTAACGAGAATAAAAAATACGATGAATCGGGCGATAACACGCTGTTTAAATTCACCAATGGAATGACCGTAACCCTGGGTTACTCGTATACATTCTGAGTAAATCAGGTCTTTCTTTCAGCAATCCCGCCCGCAAGCGGGATTGTTTTTTTATTTAGTGCGGGGTAACCAGGCAATTTCTTCACCACCGGCCAATTTATCCAGGAAGCGGGCCAGGGTAAACAGGTAATCGCTGAGGCGGTTCAGGTAAGTAACAATCATACCATCAATTTCTTCATTGTCGGCCAGATAAACCACCAATCGTTCGGCTCTTCGGCAAATACAACGTGCCACATGGGCGTGTGAACCGGGTGTGGTGGCTCCCGGCAGTATAAAGTTGCGTAATTCAGGTAAAACTGCCGTCATGCGGTCTATTTCATTTTCAAGAAACACTACATCCTCATCATACAATTCGGGTAAAATCACCTTGCTGCCTGCGGCTGATGCCAGATAGGAGCCCAATGTAAACAAGCGATCCTGAATAGCCGCGATGGCGGATACAACCCCGGTATCCTCACTGCTGCTGCGGATAAGCCCCAGGTAACTGTTCAGTTCGTCTACGGTTCCGTAGCTTTCCACACGGATGTGGTGTTTTGAAACCCTATCGCCGCCCAGCAGTGCTGTTTTTCCGTCGTCGCCCTTGCGTGTGTATATTTTGAATGTCATGTATATTACCTGCCCGAAAGTTACAACCAAGGCGATGCTTTTGTTTGCGGTTTGTTCCAATTCATTTGGAAATGTGCATAAAAAACCGTATATTAAGTATTTGTTCTGTGATGTTTAAAATCTTAATCCATCTTTAACATTGGCTTGAAAATGCGCTAATTCAGCGAGGAGAAATTTGTATCAAACAAAAACTCCTATATGAAAAAAATTACGCAATTGTTAATGCTGACCGGTTTAAGTGCCGTGGCAGCCAAAGCTCAGTTTATTGAGCAGGTAAATTACATCGGTGCACTGGAAGCAGACGCTACAAAAGACTGGACTTCCGGTTGGGCCAACTTCAATCCACAGGCAACCATTTATGCTGTTGCCACGGATGATACCACGCTGAATGCTATCACAACCGGTTCCGGTGGCATCAAAAACATCAGAGGCACTCGCACCCTAAACGCCAGCACTGTTTATTTGATGAAAGGTTTAATTGTGGTTAGAGATGGTGGAACCCTCATCATTCCTGCCGGTACTTTAATTCGTGCTGAAGCTGATGTAACCGCATCGCCAAAAAATTATGCCAGTATCGTAGTAGAGCGTGGTGGCAAAATTGAGATTAAGGGCACCCAAACTAGCCCTGTTGTAATAACTAGCAGCAAAGGAACCGGCGCCAGAGCACGCGGTGACTGGGGTGGAATTGTAATTTCAGGCAAAGCCAAAAACAACCAGGGTTCTGATGTTCAGATAGAAGGTTTCAACAACGTTACCGCTGATCCTAACCTGGCCAAATTTGGTGGCACAGACGACAACGACAACAGCGGTTCCATTACCTACCTGCGCATGGAATTTGGCGGTCTGGCTTTCGAACCCAACAAAGAAATCAACGGCCTTACCCTGGGTTCTGTAGGCAAAAGCACTACTTTGCACCACATCCAGGTGAGTTTCATCAACGATGACGGTTTTGAATGGTTTGGCGGCAATGTAAATGCCAAGCACCTGATCTCTTACCGCATCACCGATGATGATTTCGATACCGATTTCGGTTGGGGTGGTGCCGTGCAGTTTGGCATTGCCGTAAGAGACACCACCCAGTACGACCTTACCTATAACGCACCCAGCGGCGCCAGCACCAGCGAAACTTTCGAGAGCGATAACGATGCTGCCGGTTCAGGCAAAACGCCCTACACCCGTGGTGTATTCAGCAACATAACCGTGGTAGGTCCTGTGCAAATCGGTTCTACCTACAGCGCACTGGGTACAGTTACCAAAGCCGCTTTCCGCCGTGGTGCCCGTATTCGTCGTAACAGCCGCCTTAGCATCATCAACTCCGTGTTCATGGGCTACCGCAACTTCCTGATGTATGACGGTGACAGCACTTTCAAGGCATCCGGTGCCCGCGACAGCGTATGGAACGACAACATGCTGTTCCGCAACAACCTGATTGTAAACAGCACAGCCGCCGCTGCCGCCGGTTCAAGCAACACAGGCCTGGTGGAAGTTGCCACTGCAAATGCTCCTTTCCTGAACCGTTTTGATGCATGGGTTCGCAATGCCGCTACCCAGAATAAAATCAATCCGGTGGCTTACACTGCCAAAACTGTTTTGGAAGATCCCCAGAACGCTACCGCACCCAACTTCCGCCCCGTTGCAGGTTCTCCCGCACTGAGTGGCTCTAACTTCACCTACAGCCGCCTTGCAGAGTTTGGTGTGTTCAATGGTGTAAATACTATTGAAACCGTGAGTGGTATTAACCTTTACCCAAACCCCGCTCAGGACAACATCAACCTGGAATTTGGTTCAACACAGAGCTTCGAGGCTTCTGCCAAAATTGTTGACCTCACCGGTAAAAGCATTATGAGCTTGGGTAACCTGCGTATAAACGGCGGTTTGAATACACTTTCTGCCAACATCAGCAACCTGAACAAAGGTATTTACCTGATGGTGGTTGAAGGCAGCAAGGGCCGCATTAGCCAGCGCTTTATCGTTAAGTAATTTCTCATAGGTTTAGTTCGGGAAGTCCCGCCTGAAAAGGCGGGATTTTCTTTTTTACACCCCTTACCTTTGTCATGTTCCATGAATACCGCTGAACTCATTGCTTTGTTTCATTCCCATGCCAATCCTGAGTTAGCGGAGGGTATGTCGCGGTACATGAAGTATCATTTCCCTTTTCTGGGAATTAAAAAGCCATTGAGAAGCAAGCTGGAAAAGGATTTCATTCAGGTAAACAAAAACCTGAAGTACGAAATACTGAAGTCTGTCATCATGGAGCTTTGGGAACAACCGGAGCGGGAGTTTCAGTACACCGCCCTAGAACTGATGCTAAAGTCCAAAATATGGAAACACCGCGATTCACTGAATTTATTGCATTATTGCCTCACCCACAAAAGCTGGTGGGATACGGTGGACATGTTAGCCAGCCGCATGGTGGGGCCGTATTTTCTGGTTTTTCCGGCAAAAAGAGACGAAAATATCGAACAATGGCTACTTTGCGATAATATGTGGCTAAACCGCACCACGCTTATTTTTCAGCTGAATTACAAATCAAAAACCGACGAAGGATTGCTGTTTGCCTGCATAGAAAAACAGATTGATTCCAAAGAATTTTTCATCCGAAAAGCCATTGGCTGGGCCTTGCGGCAATATGCCCGAACCCACCCAGAAGCAGTGCTGCGTTTTGCAGATGCGCACAACCTTAGCACACTAAGCAAAAGAGAAGCTTTGAAACATTTCCCTAAAGCATAAAAAAAGGCCCGTCTTGCGACGAACCCTTTCTTATAATACTATCGCTGTAATCAGGAAGTTTTACTTGGTTGCTTTCAGGGAGATGGTGATTTCTATTTCCTTGTTTAGGATACCGTCTTTCACCTTCTTCTGGGCAGCTTCAGCCAATCCGAGGTTTTTGCTATCGTAGTTGATGCCCCATTCCAAACGGTTGATGGTAGCTTTGCCTGTAGCCGTAACAGTGTTTCCTTCTACTTTGATGGTAGCAGGGAAAGTGATTTTACGGGTGCTGTCGCGAAGGGTCAGGTTACCGCTTACTTCGTGGGTGTTACCCTCTGAAGCTTTTTCCTCTACGCTCACGATTTCAAATTTACCGGTTGGGAATTTAGCCACATTGAAGAAATCTTCAGCCATCAGGTGACCAACGAGTTTCTTCTGGTAACCGGTGTCGGTGAGGTCGGTGTTTTTGATGCTGTTCATGTCGATAACGAATGAACCGGCAACTACTTTTCCGCCTTCTACGCTCAGGCTACCTTCTTTAATACCGATGGTACCTTTGTGTTCGCCTGTAGCCACGATTTTCCAACCGCGCCATTCCAGGTTGCTGCCTGCGGCATCAACGGTGTAAGTTCCGGCATTTTCACCGGCTTGAGCCGCTGTGTCAGCATTTTCAGACTTTTGTGAGTTTCCTCCGCAGGAAGCCAGCATACTCAATGCGGCGATTCCAGCTACGTAAAACAAGGTTTTTTTCATGTTTCTATTTTTTAATTATTTGGTTTTATGGTGCAAATATATTTGTTTAAACAAACTTTTACAAGTGGTTTATAGAAATTTTCTATTTCCGGTATTCACCACCGCCTTCAAATCGAAGAGGATATGGTATAAGCCGTAATACGTTCGGTTGATATACAAAGAATGCCTGGAGCCCCTCGCCTTCTTGCTGTTCCGCACTTCGGGCATGTCTATGAGTTTATCGGCAAACTGATAAATTCCGGAAAAATAGGTTTCGTTGCCAAAATCGAAGGTTTCCTTGGTAAAAGGAAGGGTGAGCATGTCTATCATCTCCTTGAAAAGCGGCGTAAAGAAGGCGATATCAGCTGCGGTATCATCGGCGTGCAGCAACTCAAGTTCCTCAAAAATGGCCATGGTCTTTTCTTGGTCCTTGTAGATATCTCTGTCCACCAGCTTAAAATACGGCGTGTAGAAACGATCCGGGATTTCCTTCACACAGCCAAAATCAAAAATATTGACGGTGCCGTCTTCCAGGAACAAGAAATTACCGGGGTGCGGATCGGCATGCACAGTTTTAAGTTCGTGGATTTGAAAATCGTAAAAATCCCAAAGGGCTTGCCCGATGCGGTTTCTAACCTCCTGAGATGGATTGGTTGCCAGAAATTCTTTCAAATGCTTACCCTCCAGCCAGTCCATGGTGATGATTTTATCGGATGACCATTCGGGATAATATTGGGGGAACCTGAGGTTTTTTATGTGCGAGCAGGCAGCACTCAGTTCCATGCTGCGCTTTAGTTCTAGGCCATAGTTGGTTTCTTCCAGCAGTTTGCCTTCAATTTCATCGAAATAGTTATCGATGTCGTTTTTGTTCATGTTCAGCAGGCTAACTGCAAAGGGTTTCACCATGCGTAAATCTGAGCCGATGGAATTGGCCACCCCGGGATATTGAATTTTCACGGCCAGCCATTTATCCTTGGCCCTGGCCTTGTGCACCTGACCTATGCTGGCGGCTGCCACAGCTTTTGAGGTAAACTCATCAAAAAAAGCAGTGGGCGGTTGGCCGAATGCCTTTCGGAATATCTGTGCCACCAGCGGTGCAGACAACGGCGGAGCGGAATACTGTGAAAGCTGAAATTTCTCCTGATACTCCCGAGGCAGAATCCCCCTGTCCATGCTCATCATCTGCGCCACCTTGAGGGCACTGCCTTTCAGCGTGCTCAGGGTTTCGTAAATATCCCCGGCGTTATCTTTGTGCAACTCTTCCCTGCTCACATCCGCATTTACCAGTT
>VHBA01000072.1 GCA_016872175.1 Sphingomonadales bacterium
TGCTGAAATCAATATAGCAGGCCCAGGTGGGGTTGTCTATAAACGGGTTGCGGTTGTTTTGCTTGAAGGCTGCGTATTCCTGTCTTGCCATTTCATAGTTTGAAGGTGGGAATTGATTGTTCCAGCGTTTTAATACGCCTTGCTGTTGTTTGTCATTAATTAACTGATTGTATGTAGGCAGGGTAAAAGGTTTGGCTGCGGTATGATAAGTGGCGCAGATGTAGAAACAAGCACGGGCCATCATCCCTTTTACACGATTGGGTGGCTCATAGGCCAGGTTACCGGCACTATCGGTTCCGTATTTTCCTTCCATAAACTGGAAAGTAATGGTTTTCAGGTTATTGTAAGGAACATTGCTTCTAACTGCGTTGGCTTTATTCTGGTTAACGGGGAATAGCGAAAACAAATCGCTGCCACAGGCGCTATCCGTAGCCGAACCTGTGGGAATGGGCATCCAGCTTTGGGGATAGGAGTGTTCTCTGCTCATGGTATCCCAGATAATTGGGGGGACAAACAGGTGTTTGTAACCCGTATAATTACAGGTAAGTACACGTTTTCCTCCTGTGGTATCATAAGCTTCAAAATCTTCTACCATGGTAGCACCAAAGTTGCTGTAGTAGATCTGAAAGTGAGGTCTTACTTTACTCCTGATCTTTGCTATAAATGCAGTATCAGTTGGTGTTATACCTGTGTAATATGTACCGGCATTCAAACCGGGTGTAGTCACTTTATCTATGGCATATCCGTTTTGGTTATAATTTATGTAATTGCCATATCCGTTCCAGGCAATAACCTTGACATAATAACGGGTATTAGCCACAATGCGGTCAATTCTGAAATTACCTGCGGCACCGCTGCTTACCACGCGGGCTTTTCCCAAATAAGAGCCTTTTTCATAAGCAGTTCCATCAGCGGGTGTTTCTGTAATACTGTCTTTGGATACCAGCACCAGCACATTTTCAGCATTGGTTAGGCCTGCATCTACCTTAATTTGCCAAGCCTTAACGGTCGAGAAATTAATGGTGGGCACTGCATTGGGTTCAGTGGCATAGCTACCACTTATTGCATAAATATTTACTGTGTAGACCTGATTGCCAACTCCATCATTGCTATAAATTTTCATATTGGCTTTGGCCGAACCGGCGGGAGCACCTGTAAGTTGAATGAGCATGTTTGCCTGACTGGACGAGGCGATGGCTTTGGGGGCTCCACCCACTTTAAAGTATTGTGCTGAGGCACCGCTGAAGCGGATGGAATCTATTTTGAGCGAATCTCCTAAGCCATTATTTTTTAATGTGATTGGATATAACCCTGAATTTCCTGGCAAATAGTTGCCACCGTTAATGATAGGTTTTGTTCCGTCGAAAACTGCAATTTCAGGACTGGCAGATGGGCCTGCGGGTTTAACAACCACATCATCCAATGCCACATTGAAACCGGTAACCTTTGTGGTGTAGATGAAGCGCACATAGCGGCTGCTGCCCTTAAGTCTAACCATGTGTTTGGTGAGGGTTTGTGGTAATGACTTGGTGTAGTTGCGCACATTGGTCCAAGTGGTTCCGTCTGCACTTTCTTCGATGTTAAATACTGTACCTGCGTCAGTTCCGGGATTGGTTCTTACATAATACTCAACTGTGTCAGCTCTACCTGAATAATACAACAGCAGATATTCGCCACTGCCATCAAGGCGCAGCGATTGTGGGGCAGAGTTGAAAAATCCTGCGCTGGTGTAGGTCAGATTTCCTGCTACTATATCCAGTTTGTGGCTCCATCCTGTGGGTGGAGTGGTTACATTGCTCATATCCCAACTGGCCGGGATTGATGCCTGACCGAAAAGTCCGGTGCAGATGAACATAAGTGCGGTGAATATGGTCTTTTTCATGAGGGTTTATTTAAAATGTGTAGCGGATTCCTGTGGTATAGCGGAATCCGGGGGAAACAAATACTTCGAGGTTGGTGGGTTTAAAGGTGTTCACAGGATTGTTATCGATGCTTCGGTGCTGTGCATCACTGATGTACATATTGTTTGTGATGTTCTGGCAATTGGCATAAATAGACAACTGCCCGTCTTTATATGCCTTAAAGTTGTATCCTGCCGAAAAATTCATATACCAGTATGCAGGAATTTTAAAAGATTCTCTGCTTTTGTAGTTGCCAACTAGCGACAAAGGATCAAAATCTGCAAAGTGTTTCCAGAAGCGGATGTATTGTGCCGAAACAAACGCGCCTTTAAGTATAGTAGGCTCCCAACGCACACTCCATGTCCACTGACATTGCGCGGCATCACCTACATGCACACCATTGGCGTCAAAATCTACAATACCCACAGAATCGCCGGCATCATCGCGGATAATACTTCTGGCTCCCGATTTCCATTGCCAATCGGCTAAACTAAGCGCACTCTGAATGATCATGCCATTTCCGGGTTTAACGATTCCGGCAAATTCAACTCCCATGTGCCGAGCTTTCATGCCATTGATATTATAGGTAAACAAATTCCCATCAGGATCGCGGTATGAGGGAAGAAAGTTTGCAGGTCTGTTTTGCCAGTAGGTGTAATAGGCATTTACATCGAAGCTAAAAACACGACTTTTATAACCGGTACCCAGCTCAGCAGCATACACTTTTTCATTTTTAGCATCTTTCACTTCGTTGTTATTATTGTCAAAGATGTTATTAAATCGGGTAGGTCTATTCAGATAACCCAGGTTACCAAAAACATTAAAACGGCGACTCAGGTTTTGGTTAATGCCCGTTTTGAGTGTGAAGCCAGGGCGATGCACCCAATTGGATTTGCGTTCATTTCCTGCACTGTCAAGTTTAAAGAAATCAACCCGCTGATACGATGATTGTGTGGCGCTTGCGTTGATAAAACCTGTTGTTCTACCTTTGGTATATTCCATTTCGGCAAACCCCCCCATCCAACGCACCAAACCATCGTAATTATAGCGGAAAATATCGCCTTTGTGGTAAAGCAGGTCCTTTTTCTTGGGATCAAGTTCGCCATTGTCCGGAACAAAATAATCACCACCCAGTAAGTCATAAACTTCTCTGTAGTGTTCTGCTCTGTAGGTTCTAATATCCAACCCGCCGGTGACACTGAGGTTGCGGCTTATTTTATGGTTAATGGTAGATAAGGCACCTATCCATCGGTGGTTGTTTACATTTCGGTGCAAAATGCCGTAAGACCGTAGTTCGGTGGCACTGTAAGTCGGATCGGGGTTGGGTACAAAAGCCGAACCTCTCGTATTGGCCCACCATGTTCCTTGCATATTATAAAGCCCATAGGTTTTAACCTGGCTGATGCTGTTGCTTTGTGTTCCACCCCCGCTGGCAACGGAAACATAAGCCACCGTGCTGATCAGGGTGTTGGCTGACGGCTTCCAGTCATGTTTTAGGTAAATCTGGGGTTTGTGAAACTGGTTCACACGTTCATTTTTTCGGTATGATTTCGACCAGGTCGTATCGCCCGCATCACCCACTGTGGCTTCATTCAGCCAGCCCCAATGCTGGTTATATTTTCTGCCCTGGTTTACGGGCATACCACCCACTATAGTGTCCATGCCCAGCGATTTGGCCAGCCCTACATCATACAAACTCAAACGGGCCCTGAAACTGCGCTGCCCATGGCTTTGCGGGGCACCGATGGCAGTAAATGAAATTGTATGTTTTTTTCCAAATTTCTTCTCCAGGCGGCCATAGTAGCTGTACATGTCATCAAACAAACCATCCACATAACCGGTGCTGCTCCTTTTGGTGAAGCTGAAAATAGCACCCCAGTTACCCGGAAGCCTGCCGGTATTGATGGTGGCTGAATATTTCTGGTATCGGGAATCACCAAATTCTGCGTTCACGGAGGCCTTGAATTTGGATGAAACACCGCGGGTAATTATGTTCATGGTACCACCCACAGCCGGGTTGGCAATGCGGCTGCTGCCCAAACCTCGCTGCACCTGGGTAAGGGCCGTTACTTCGCTCAAACCAAACCAGTTGCTCCAGTAAACTTCGCCATTTTCCATGTCATTCACAGGGATGCCGTCAATCATTACGGCAATATTTCTCTGGTTGAAACCGCGGATGGTAATGCGTGCATCACCGGCACCACCACCTTGCTGTGTGGCATAAACACCGGGTGTGGCGTTCAGCAGCATGGGCATATCGGCGCTACCCAGCTGCTCGCTAATGGTTTTACCGTTCAGGTTGCTGTAGGCAATGGGTGTTTTGCGGTCCTTGGCGATGGATGCGGTAATCTGCACGGCCTGCACATCGGTGCTGAGGTTATCGAGCTTGAAAATGATGTTGGGAATAAGACTGCGGTCTCCGATGATGTCGATGGTGTCACTGCTAAATCCATCGAGCGTTGCAACCAGGTTGTGGTTGCCACCTACGAGTTGGATGGTAAAGGAACCATCAGAAGCGGTAATGGCAGATACGGCCCTGCTGCTCACCACAGCCCCTCTAAGCCCTTCTCCGGTAAGGGCATCTGTTACCTTGCCCACGATTTTTACCTGTGCATCCGCAAATTTTGCCATACACAGGGCGGCGAGTAACAGCGCTATTCTCATTGTTTGATGAATCGGGTGGTATAGGTTTTATTGCCGGTGGTAATGGCCTGCAGTTGATAAACACCCGCACTCAAATTGGCGGTGTTCAGCGAAGCGATTGCATAACCATTGGGAAATTGCATATCAAAAGACAATGCGATTTTTCTACCCTGAACATCTGTGGCATAAGCCATGGCAACAGGAGCATCCAAAAATGCGTTGATGTTGCCTGTGGTTGGGTTAGGGAAAATCTGCAAAACCAAAACGCGTGTGGTTTTAACCTGTGCCGGAAATTTGTTGCAGATGCAATTGTGTGTGCGCAAAGAATCGAAGGTGTTTACGGGATAAACTTCATATTCCTTGCGGGGATTGAAGTTGGCAGGATTGGTTTTTATTCCTGTTGTTACCGATGCTTTGCGAATCAGGGTTTTATCAATGGTACACCACAATCCCAATCCCGTATTGTTCGGGAATGAATCACTCCAGCCGATGGTACGGCTTGGATTGGATGGTAATTGAGGCTGCTGCCCTATTTTTCCAAAAATGTCAACAGGTACCCACTGGTTATTGGCTGTATTAAGCTTGTCAAGACTCAGCGCATCATCACCATTAAAACTCATGGAGAATGAGGTGTTGTAATCTTTAGAGAGGAATAAATCCGCCTTGATTCGGAGGTTGTAGGTCACGGGTGTATCCTGACCGGTTTGTGTGGTATCACGGCGGTCAATTACCAATACTTTTACTTCATTTCTGCCGATGCTTCCCGACAACACATCGCTATACTGGCTGCCCCAAACAGCAGAGCCGTTTTGCCAGCGGGTAAGGCGGTAGCCACTCAGATCAATGGCGGTGGGTCCGGGGTTGTAAATTTCAATGGCCTTGTTGTTGCGTGTGCCTTCGATATACTCAGAAATGAAGAGTTCGTTGCATTGAGCATGTGCGACCGATACTGACAGTATCGCGATGAGTGCAAAAAAGGTGTTTTTCATTTGGAATTGTCTCGCAAATTTCGTATATTTAGGTTAAGAAATTGCTAAGTAAAGATGTCATTTTACGCACATAACACTAAAGTTTGTTAATTTGCAGGAGTTGCGACTTTCACTTCTTTTGGCAATCAGTATTTTGGGTGTTTCCTGCGGCCCAAAAAACTTCGTTTACCAAATGCGCACCCTGCCGGTTTCCTTCAATACTGCAAAAGACAGTGCCATGCTCGCATTTATTGCACCCTACAAGGATTCACTGAAAGCCTTTACTGCCGGTATTGTAGGCAGGACCGATACCGGTTATTTTCCGGAGAGACCCTCAAGTAATTTAAGTAATCTCTGTGCAGATCTGGTTTTTGGTTTTGCCGATTCTTGCCTGAAATCACAATCCGGCTTCCCTGTGGATATGGCGGTTCTGAATATGGGCGGACTCCGCACGGCTCTGCCGAACGGTGAAATCACCATGGGCAATATGTATGAAGTGATGCCCTTTGAAAATAGTGTGGTGCTGCTAAAGCTGAGTGGCAGCGCTGTGGATAGCTTGTTTCGGCATATTATTCGACGCGGTGGCGAACCTGTTTCCGGTCTTAAACTGGAGGTGGATGAAAAACAAAAGTACACGGCATGGCTGGGTCAGCGCCGTTTCGACAGCCGCCGCGATTACTGGGTGGCCACATCCGATTATTTGGCATTTGGCGGTGATGGTTTTTCCATGTTTAAAAGCCCCATGCAGATTATTTATCTCAAGAGAACCGTGCGTGATGTATTGATTGGAGGCGTGCAGTCTGAAACGAGGCGTTTCGGCATGGTTCTGAAAAGAACAGAAAGGAGGATTGTGTATGCCAACGAGGCGGGAGTTCCTAAGAAATAGTGGTTTATTGGCAGGTGGTCTTTTGCTTGCGCCCGATGCTTTGTTTGCCAAACGCGAAGTGAAAAAGCTGATGATTCTGCACACCAACGACTTTCACAGCCGTTTGGAGTCTTTTCCCGACAATCATCCCAAATACCCCGGTCAGGGCGGAATAGCCCGCCTGAAAACCCTGATTGAGCAGCAGCGTAGCAGGGGTGATTATAGTTTGCTATTGGATTGTGGTGATATTTTTCAGGGAACGCCCTATTTCAATAGGTTTGGCGGGGTTCCGGAGTATAAGTGGATGAATATGGCGGGTTACGAGGCCTCCACACTTGGCAATCACGATTTTGATATGGGAATGGAACACCTGTCTGGTTTGATTCAGAACCACGCCCAATTTGCAGTTGTAAATTGCAACTACAATGTCAGTAAAACCCCATTGCAAGGCTTAATAAAGCCACATTTGGTAGTTAAAAAAGGCAGGCTCAAAATCGGTATTACCGGCGTGGGTGTGAATCCCGAAGGTCTGATACCTGCACACCTTTGCGAAAATCTGGGATATAATGACCCTGTTTCATCAGTGCAGGAGCAGGCAAATTATTTACAAAAAAAACTGGGTTGTGATAAGGTGATTGTGCTGT
>VHBA01000073.1 GCA_016872175.1 Sphingomonadales bacterium
ATATGCATAGTCGCTCAGCAACAGGCGGTAAATGCCTTCCACCAGATCATCAACGTAGCAAAAGCTGCGGGTTTGGCTTCCGTCACCAAAGATGGTTAAATCTTCGCCCCTTAGTGCCTGCCCGATAAATGCAGGTAAAACACGCCCGTCATTCAGGCGCATGCGCGGTCCATAGGTGTTAAAAATGCGCACAATGCGCGTTTCCACACCGTGATAGGTGTGATAGGCCATGGTAATGGCTTCTTGAAAGCGTTTGGCCTCGTCGTAAACACCGCGCGGACCTATGGGATTAACATTGCCCCAATAATCTTCATTCTGCGGATGAACCGTGGGATCGCCATAAACCTCGCTGGTGCTGGCCACTAGAATACGTGCACCCTTGCTTTTAGCAAGTCCCAGTAGATTATGGGTTCCCAAAGAGCCCACCTTCAGGGTTTGAATGGGAATTTTCAGGTAATCGATGGGGCTGGCCGGACTGGCAAAGTGCAGGATATAATCCAGCTGCCCGGGCACATGCACAAATTTGCTTACATCGTGGTTGTAAAATTCAAATTCCTTGAGGGAAAATAAGTGTTCAATGTTCCGCAAATCGCCGGTGATGAGGTTATCCATGCCAATAACGTGGTAACCTTCTTTAATAAAACGATCACAAAGGTGTGACCCCAGAAATCCGGCGGCGCCTGTTATTAAAACTCTTTTCATGCGGGTTTAATGTCCTCCCGGCCAATGCTCACATAGCGGTAACCGTGTTTGCGCATGGTGTCGGTTTCAAATACATTCCTTCCGTCAAATATCACCTTGGTTTTGAGCAATGAGCTCAGTTTATTGAAATCCGGTGTTCTGAACTCAGGCCATTCGGTGGCAATAATCAAAAAGTCTGCACCCTGAACGGCTTCATATGGGTTTTCACAAAATCGCACATCATCCCCCAGCAATGCTTTCACATTGGGCATGGCTTCAGGATCGTAGGCATTGACCGAAACGCCCTGCGCGTGCAATTCAGCAATGATTTCCAATGCCGGTGCCTCGCGTATATCGTCGGTATTGGGTTTGAAGGCCAAGCCCCAGATAGCTGCCGTTTTGCCCTGCAGCGCCGTTCCGTATTCCTTGCGGATTTTATCGACCAGCAGGCGTTTTTGAGCAGCATTCACTTTTTCAACGGCATTCAGAATTTCAAACGGGTATTTAACCTCAGAAGCAGAATGAATAAGGGCTTTCACATCCTTGGGGAAACATGAACCGCCATAACCGATACCGGGAAACAAAAAGCGTTTGCCGATGCGATCATCTGAACCAATGCCTTTGCGCACCATGTCTACATCCGCGCCCAGCAATTCGCACAGGCGTGATATTTCGTTCATAAACGAGATTTTGGTAGCCAGGAAGCTGTTGGCTGCGTACTTGGTCAGTTCCGCACTGCGGGTATCCATAAACAACACGGGGTTACCTTGTCTTACATAGGGTGCATACAATTCATTCATCACCTCGCGGGCTCGGGCACTTTCAGCGCCAATCACCACCCGGTCGGGCTTCATAAAATCTACCACGGCCACGCCTTCACGCAAAAATTCGGGGTTGGAAACCACATCAAATTCGCCCTTAAAATTCTTAGCAACGGCTGCTTTTACCTTATCAGCAGTACCCACCGGAACGGTGCTCTTATCCACGATAACGCGATAATCCGTCATCATTTGTCCCAACTGGTCGGCCACGTGCAGCACATAGCTCAGGTCAGCGCTACCGTCTTCACCGGGAGGGGTTGGCAAAGCCAGGAAAATAACCAGTGAATCCTGTATTGCCTCTTTGAGGTTTGTTGTGAATTTCAACCGGCCTTCCTTCAGGTTTCTTTTGAATATAACTTCCAGACCGGGTTCGTAAATGGTGATTTGACCTGATGCCAGTTTTTCTACCTTTTGGATGTCAATATCTACACAGATAACGTTGTTTCCGGTTTCGGCAAAGCAGGTGCCGCTTACCAGTCCAACATATCCGGTTCCAATAACTGCTATGTTCATGCTAAAGTGCTAAAGTAATTTTTTATGGTTGAGGTGATGTATTCAAGTTGTTCGGTTTCCATGTCTGTTCCCATGGGCAATGCCATGATGCGGTTGCAAAGATATTCTGTAACGGGCAGCGTAACATCCTGTTGGTAAGCCACTTGTTTGTACAATGGCAGCGGATAATAAATCATGCTGGGAATGCCGTTATTTTTCAGATATTCCTGCAATGCGGTGCGCAGTTCGGGTGTTTCCATAACCATGCAGTACTGATGAAAAACATGCGTACTGTCTTCTGCCCTGGCAGGAATCTGAATTTGCGGTATTGCGCCCAGCTCGCGGTCATAATGTTCGGCAGCTGCCTGTCTTTCGGCCGCAAACTGATCCAACTTTCTGAGTTTTACCCTGAGAATGGCAGCCTGCAAGGTATCCAGCCTGCTGTTCATCCCAATCACTTCATGGTGGTATTTCACGGATTGACCGTGGTTTGCAATCATTTTGCAACGCTTGGCCAGGGCTTCATCTGAGGTAACGATGGCACCGCCATCGCCGTAACAGCCGAGGTTTTTACTGGGAAAAAATGAGGTGGTGCTCACATGGCCCATGCTGCCTGATTTGGCTTTTTTGCCTTCGGCGAAAGTGTAAACCGATCCTATGGCCTGGGCATTGTCTTCCAGCACATACAGATTGTGCTTTTGCGCCAGCGCCAAAATGGCTTCCATGGGCGCATTCTGACCAAAAAGATGCACTGGAGCCAGCACGCGGGTTTTCGATGTAATGCGTTTTTCAGCATCCTCCACATTCATCAGGTATGTATTCGGGTCCAAATCGCAATAAACGGGCTTGAGGCCAATAAGGAGACACATTTCAGCAATCGCTGCATAGGAAAAACCCGGTGTGATTACCTCACTGCCCGGAGGCAAATCCATGGCCATCAGGGCAATCTGAATGGCATCGGTACCATTGCCGCATGCAATGGCATGTGTTGATCCATGGTAAGCGGCCAGTTCTTTCTCAAATTCTTTTACATCCTGTCCGCCGATGAAATCAGTGCGCTCCAGCACTGTTGCCATGGCCGCATCTATTTCATCTTTTAAGCGCAGGTATTGCGCATGAAGATCGAGCATTTTTACAGAACGCATGCAGGGAGTAGATTTTCTGCAAAGATAGGTAGCTTAGCCAAATATTGCCATGGATATTAAGGAATTGGCATCACCGTTAAATAATCGTAAAAAACCATATAAATCGCCCGTATTTTCTTGCAATATGCAAACCAAAAAGGTAGATTTGCAGTTAATATAGCGAAGCTGAAAAAAGATGTCTGAAACTGCGAAAATTATCCTGGAAGGAAAAGAGTATGAGTTACCTGTAATTACAGGTTCTGAGGGCGAAAAAGCCATTGATATTGCCAAACTGAGAGACCTCTCCGGGTATATCACCCTGGATATCGGCTACAGAAACACCGGTGCCACCACCAGTGCTATTACTTTTCTGGATGGAGAACTTGGTATACTCCGCCACCGTGGCTATGCCATTGAAGACCTGGCCGAAAAAGCCAGTTTTCTTGAGTTAGCATACTTGCTACTGCATGGAGATTTGCCCAACAAAGCGCAGTTTCATGAGTTTGACGAGGCCATCCGCGAGCACACCCTTGTGAATGAAGGACTAGAAGGCATGTTTAAGGCGTTCCCAACCGGTTCTCACCCAATGGGGCAGCTTAGCAGCATGATCAGCGCACTTAGCTTATTTTACCCAAAGAGTCTGAATCCAAACAGACCCGAAGATGCCGTAAACCGCACCGTGCTGCGTTTGCTGGCCAAAATGCCTACCATCTGTGCCATGATTTACAAGAAGCGCAACGGGCATCCCATTATTTACCCCAAAAACAACCTCGATTATGTGACCAACTACCTGAACATGACCTTTGGACAGGTAACCATGGACCATTACCAGCCCGATCCGGTGGTGGTGGATGCCATGAATAAGCTGTTGATTCTGCACGCAGACCACGAGCAAAACTGCAGTGCCAGCACCGTGCGCATGGTGGGCAGCAGCCAGGCCAATCTGTACTCAAGCATTGGTGCAGGTATTAACGCCCTGTGGGGTCCGCTGCACGGCGGCGCCAACCAGGAAGTGCTGGAAATGCTGGAGCTGATTCGTCAGGATGGTGGTGATGTGCAGAAGTGGGTAAACAAAGCCAAAGACAAAAACGACAATTTCCGCTTGATGGGCTTTGGTCACCGCGTGTACAAAAATTTTGACCCCCGCGCCAAAATCATCAAGAAAACCTGCGATGATGTGCTGAACAAGCTGGGCGTGCACGATCCCGTGCTGGAAATTGCCAAGAAGCTGGAAGAAGCGGCCCTTACCGATCCGTATTTCGTGGAGCGCAAGTTGTATCCGAACGTGGATTTCTACAGCGGCATCATCTACCGTGCCATGGGCTTCCCCACCGATTTCTTCACCGTGTTGTTTGCTTTGGGCCGTCTGCCCGGCTGGATTAGCCAGTGGCAGGAAATGCGCAGGGAAAAGCAGCCCATTGCCCGCCCCCGCCAGATATACGTGGGTGAAGAACCCCGCCAGTTCAAGTTTATGCAGGACAGGGATTAATTCCCAACCAAAATCATATAAAAAAGGCGGCCTTAGGGTCGCCTTTTTCAATGTGTGTGGATTTGCAGACCTAAATCTCCCTTAGGAATGTGAATTTGAAAATAAAAACCACCTTGTAAAAGTGCTGCTTGTTTGTTATGTTTGAAAATAATACGCTACCGAGTAGCGCCAATACGCCCAAAAAAGGTGTTATTGGCGATATAAAGTAGCGGGTATAGGTAAGTTAAGGGCAAGCTTGAACCAAAATTGCCCAATGGTTAAACAATTAAAAACAAACAAAAAATGAAAAGGAAAAATTTACTAATGACTGCAATTGCAATCTTCGGACTTGCAACGATTACAATGGCACAAACAATACCTAGTTATGTGCCGACCAATGGTCTTGTTGGTTGGTGGCCTTTTAATGGCAATGCGAATGATGAGAGTGGAAACGGAAATAATGGAACAGTAAATGGAGCGATACTTGCAACGGATCGTTTCGGAAATGCAAATAAGGCATATACTTTTAATGGGACGACAAGTTACATAAAGGTGAATAATTCAAGTAGTCTTGAGTCAGCTAACTTATCAATTACTTTTTGGATTAAATCTACAGGGAATCAATTTCAACAAGTATTTTATAAAGTTACTCCAAATACTGCTTTAAATGAGACATATTCAGTACCACTAAATCTTACACAAACTGGAACATTAAATTTTGATCTTAAAAATAACAATTGCAATCCTGGAGTTGGTTGGCAATATTGCTCAGGAAATATTGGCAATATTTCATCTTGGACTAACTTTGTATTAACTCATGATGGTTCAATTACTAGCATATATAAGAATGGACAATTGCTCAGCACTATACCCGGTGCTTTTCCTGTTAGCAACTGCCCAGGTGGTGATTTACTTATGGGATGTGATTGGCAAATGAACAATAAACTAAATGGACAATTGGACGACATCGGAATCTGGAATCGAGCATTAACTCAACAAGAAATTACTAATTTATATACTAGTTCGAATGTTGGAATTAGTGAGGTCAACCAGAGCAATTTATTTTCTGTATTTCCAAACCCTATACAAAACGTAATTAACGTAAAGGCAGACATCAAACTTATCGGTGAGATTTACTCCATCTATGATAATAACGGAAAACTTGTATTAACAGGAAAACTTAACTCTCAAAACACAACAATTGAATTAGGCAATTTATCAAGTGGTATTTATATGTTCAGTGTTGGAGAAAATATGAAACAGACATTTAAGGTGATTAAAGAATAAGCCAGCCCTTAACAGCGTGTAAGCAATATTACCTTGCCCCCGCACATGCGGGACAACACAAGGCAACATCGCCTACACGCAAACCGTTATGTGCAACCCTGTGACCGACAAGAATATGAAGAAGCAAGTTAAACCTTTGACCTTTTTTGTAGTCAAATCGCAAAACGAAGAAATAAATTATGACAAATAGAATTACTTTAATTGCAACTTGCATTTTATTAAGTGTAAGTGCATTCGGGCAGACAGTTATAAAGAAGGTAAAACCGAGTGACACAGACCCATTAATTACAACTTTTAATACAGACTCCAACTATGTTTATCTTAACACGTCTGTAGCAGCAAAGAACATTTTAGTTGTAATACTCCCCATTTCTAAGACCAAAGATTGGGTTTGTTAAGTTAATTTTCAATGTTTCAATATTAGTAGATTTAGGCAGCATTTTCTAATGCATTAAAATATCTTTTATCGGGGACTTG
>VHBA01000074.1 GCA_016872175.1 Sphingomonadales bacterium
GATTGCCATGTTTGGCGCCATTGGAAATTACAAAGGCGAAACCGCCTGGTTTTTTGCGGTAAATAATATCGGTGTTGTGTGGGTGAGTACGCTCCTTTCCATGCTGTTTTTTAAAGAAAAGATTAGCAAAATGGGCTATGCCGGGCTGATTTTGGCTGCTTTGGCCGTTTTGCTCATGAATATCCATGCTTTTTTCGGATGAGTATACCGAACCTGCGGGTAGTGGAGAATCCTCACTGCGCGAGCGTGGAAGCCGCTTTTTGGGCTATGCATTCCCGGTGCATACAGAAGCGGAAATGAAGCAGTATTTACAACAAATAAAGCAGCAATACCCCGATGCAACGCATCATTGCTTTGCTGTGGTAATGCACCCTGATCAGTCCTATCAGCGAAGCACAGATGATGGCGAGCCTTCCAATACGGCAGGCAGGCCCATACTACGTGCTATTTTATCTGCCGGTCTCACCAATATTCTGGTAATTGTGGTTCGCTATTACGGCGGCACCCAGCTGGGCATTCCGGGATTGATAAAAGCCTACGGCGAAACTGCACAGGCTGCTTTGCTGGCTGCAAGACGTGTAGCCAGATTTGTAGAGGATGAATTGTTGTTGGCGACCGATTTTGAACATGAACAGGATATTTACCGAATTGCCGATAAATTCAGCGTTCGAATTGGCAACCGAGCCTATGAAAACAGGGTTCAAATTGCGCTATTCATCCGCCGTAGTGAATTGATGAAATTCAAAAGTGTGCTTGCTGATTTTCCGAGAATAACCTTGATAAAAGGATAATTTTTAACAGGCAATAAACCCTATTTGGGGCTATATTTGCGGCAGCTATGTTCAAGATAAAAGTTGCAAACCCCGTTGTGGAGCTTGATGGTGATGAAATGACCCGTATTATCTGGCATTTTATCAAAGACAAACTCATTCTTCCTTACCTGGATATTGACATTAAGTATTATGACCTGGGCATGGAGAACCGCGATGCCACTGATGACAAGGTGACCGTGGAGGCCGCACAAGCCATTAAACAGTGTAATGTAGGTATTAAATGTGCAACCATCACCCCGGATGAAGCCCGTGTGAAAGAATTTAACCTGAAGCAAATGTGGAAGAGCCCCAACGGTACCATCCGTAATATATTGGACGGAACTGTTTTCCGTGAACCTATTGTGTGCAGCAATGTGCCCCGACTGGTTCCCAACTGGACCGCTCCCATCTGCATTGGCCGTCACGCTTTCGGCGATCAGTACCGTGCTACCGATTTTGTGACCAGAGGAAAAGGTAAACTTACTGTAAAATTTGAAGGGGAAGACGGAACGGTTCAGGAGTTTGAAGTATATAACTTCAAAGGTGATGGCGTGGCACTGACCATGTACAACACCGATGAGAGTATTGCCGGTTTTGCCCGCAGTTGCTTCAACATGGCCATAGCCAAAGGCTGGCCTTTGTATTTAAGTACCAAAAACACCATCCTTAAAAAATATGATGGTCGTTTCAAAGATATTTTTGAGCATATTTACCAAACCGAATTTAAGGCAACTATGGAAGCCAATGGCATTACATATGAGCATCGCTTAATTGATGACATGGTGGCCAGTGCGCTGAAATGGAACGGAAATTTTGTGTGGGCATGTAAAAACTATGATGGTGATGTACAAAGCGATACGGTTGCACAGGGTTTTGGCTCACTGGGCTTGATGACAAGCGTTTTGGTAACCCCCGATGGGAAAACCGTAGAGGCAGAAGCCGCACACGGAACGGTTACCCGCCACTTCCGTATGCACCAGCAGGGCAAGAAAACCAGCACCAATCCCATTGCCAGCATTTTTGCATGGACCCGCGGTCTGGAGCACAGGGGCAAACTGGACGGAAACCAGGCGCTGATTGATTTTTGCCAAACGCTGGAAAAAGTTTGTGTTGAAACCGTTGAAAGCGGCAAAATGACCAAGGATCTCGCGGTTTGTATTTATGGAGATAAGGTTGCCGACGGACAATATCTGCATACAGAAGAGTTTCTGGAAGCAATTGATGCCGGACTAAAGGCAAGTCTCCAGGCTTGAGTTGTTAATTTTGTCCATAACAATAAAACCGCAATGCAAGTTGCGGTTTTATTTTATCAGTAGCAAGTAAACTCTTAACTTCAAACTCTTAGCTTCAAACTCTTCACTAAAACATATCCTTCATCCTGTCAAAAAAGGATTTGTCTTTTTCATCGGGTTTGAAGTTTTTGCTGTCTTGCAGTTTTAGCAACTGGTCTTTTTCTTCGGAGTTGAGTTTAGTAGGAACGTAAACCTGAATATGGATCAGTTGATCGCCGGTGCCGTAGCCATTTAAATCGGGAAAGCCTTTGCCTTTGAGGCGCAATACTTTGCCCGGCTGTGTGCCGCTCTCAATCTTGATTTTGGCAGCACCGTCCAGCGTGGGCACTTCTACAGACGCACCCAGTGCGGCTTCCGGGAAAGAGAGCCACAACGAATAAATAACGTGGTTACCATCGCGCTGAAGTTCTTCGTGCTCAATTTGTTCGATGAGCACTATCAAATCGCCCGCTGGGCCGCCACCGGGGCCTGAATTGCCTTGTCCGTTCACGCTGAGCTGCATGCTTTCGGCCACACCACCCGGTATTTTGATGGTGGTTTCAAATTCCTGTCCCACCAGCCCTTGCTCGTTGGCTTCGCGGGGTTTTGAGGTGATGGTGCGCCCCATGCCCTGGCAAACCTGACAGGGCGCTGTGGTAGCCATTTGGCCTAAAAAGGTATTGGTGATTTTACGCACACTGCCGCTGCCGCCGCAATTTTTACAATCGCTGTACTTCACGCCCTCAGCCTCAATCATGCGGCGGTATTTTACTTTTTTTTCCACGCCATGGCGCATTTCGGCCAGCGTGAGTTTTATGCGGATGCGAATGTTGCTGCCGGGTTGCCTTCTGGGGCCGCCGCCGCGTCTTCCGCCTTGTCCGCCAAAGAAAGATCCAAAAAAGTCATTATCACCAAAAATATCTCCAAACTGGCTGAAGATATCGTCCATGTTGAAGCCTCCACCACCGCCTGCGCCGCCCATCCCGGCATGGCCGAACTGGTCGTAGCGCTGTTTTTTCTCGGGGTTGCTCAGGGCATCATAGGCTTCGGCAGCCTCCTTGAATTTTTCTTCGGCTTCCTTGTCATCCGGATTTTTATCAGGGTGATATTTTATGGCAAGCTGTCGGTATGCTTTTTTAATTTCATCCGCAGTTGCGTTGCGTGAGACGCCCAGCATATCGTAGTAATCGCGTTTTACCATGGTGTTATTCTCCTACTACCACTTTGGCAAATCTAAGCACATGCCCGTTTAATAAATAACCTTTTTCCACTTCGTCAATCACCACGCCTTTGTCGGCCTCGGTGGGAGCGGGGAAGCGGGTGATGGCTTCGTGAAATTCAACATCGAATGGTTTGCCTTTACAATCCATGGGCTTTACGCCCCGGGATTCGAGTTGTGAAATGAGTTTTTTGTAAATGAGTTCAAAGCCTTCCAGTCCGGTTTTTACGTTGCTGTCGGCGTTTTCAAGAATCTTTAGCGCACGCTCAAAATCATCCACAATTTCGAGCATCGACAAAATGACATCCCGTCCGGCGGTCTGCAGCAGCTCAAAACGCTCTTTGGTGGTGCGGCGGCGGTAGTTGTCAAACTCGCTGTACAGACGCAGGTATTTGTCCTTTTCCTCTGCCAGCTGCTGTTCGGGTGTCTGAGGCTCAGCAGTTTTTGATTCCGTAGCTTCTTTTTCAGCAGGATTTTCGGATGTCTGGGGCTCTTCTGCGGGGTTTTCGGGTTCGGTATTCAGCGTTTCGTCGATCATTTGCTGTTTTATTCTCAAACCCTTTGCCAAACAGGGGAATGTGTCAATGTGTCAGTTATTTCAGATATTTGTGCGTCCTTTGCAGTCATGTTTACCGGTATTATTGAAGGATTGGGAAAGGTTTTGCAGGTTGAAAAAGAAGGAAATAACCTTCATTTTTGGCTGGAAAGTCCATTTACCGCCGAATTGAAAGTGGATCAAAGTGTGAGCCATGATGGGGTTTGCCTTACGGTAACCCATTTGGATGCAGGGAAATACCGCGTAACGGCTGTGGAAGAAACATTGAACCGTACAAATCTCTCGGACTGGAAACCAGGAACGATAGTGAATTTGGAAAGATGTATGCCGGCAAACGGCAGGTTCGACGGACATATTGTACAGGGCCATGTGGATGCCAAAGCTGCGTTGCTAAATGTTGATGACCGCAACGGCTCATGGAAACTGGCATTCAGGCACGACCCAAATGCAGGAATGACCGTAGAGAAAGGCAGTATTTGTATAAATGGGGTAAGTCTTACTGTGGTGGACAGTTCGGCGGATTCGTTTTCTGTTGCGATTATTCCATTCACCTGGGAACACACCAATTTGCACACAATTAATCCGGGCGATGCTGTGAATATCGAGTTTGATATACTGGGAAAGTATCTGCAGAAATATCTGTCAGTGGCCCCACTAGGCAAAAGATAACAAGGTTTGTGTAAGCCTTATCGAAAAAAACATCCTCCATTTCCTTGTTTGTGGGTAAATGGGCAATAATGCTTGACGGCGATTTATTAAATTTGCAACCGAAAACAACAAGCTTAATCAAGCATGAAATTATTTTCTTTTCTATTCACAAGCTCCATTGGCCGCAAATGGCTGATGGGTTTGACAGGGTTGTTTCTCATTTCGTTTTTGCTGGTGCACTGCGGCGTAAATGCCTGCATCTTTTTCAATGATGAGGGAGAAACCTTTAACATGGCCGCCGAATTTATGGGCACCAACTGGATTATCCGCACCATGGAATTCGTGCTGTTTGGCGGTTTGTTGCTGCACATTTTTCAGGGGCTTTATTTGTGGAAATTCAACACAGACGCCAGAAAGAAGCGTTACAGCGTAAGTGCCGGAAGTGCTAACAGTACCTGGTACTCGCGCAGTATGGGCATTCTGGGAACGCTGCTATTGCTGTTTTTGGTGGTTCACCTCAAGGATTTCTGGGTTACAAGCCGTTTTACCGATGTGATTACTTCGGGTGAAAAAACCCTGTTTCAGGAAATGAAAGAAGTGTTTGCCAATCCGCTGCCCGTGGTGATTTATGTGCTGGGATGTATTTCACTGTGCTATCACCTTTTGCACGGCTTTCAGAGCGCGTTTCAAACCTTGGGAATCAATCATAAATCATACACACCTATCATACAGTCTACGGGCAGACTCTTTTCCATTGTGGTTTCGCTGTTGTTTGCGGCCATGCCGGTAGCTATGCATTTGGGCTGGATTCAATAATTTGAGAGAGACATGAGCAAGAATATCAAACTCGACTCCAAAATTCCCGCAGGAGAATTATCGCAGAAGTGGACGCAGTACCGCAGTTCTGTATCGCTGGTAAATCCTGCCAACAAGCGCAATCTTGAAATAATCGTGGTAGGAACGGGCCTTGCAGGTTCCAGTGCTGCTGCTACTTTGGCCGAAATGGGCTATAAGGTAAAAGCCTTCTGTTTTCAGGATTCTCCCCGCCGCGCCCACTCTATCGCAGCACAGGGTGGTATCAATGCGGCTAAAAATTATCAAAATGACGGTGACAGTGTGTATCGTTTGTTTTACGATACTATCAAGGGTGGTGACTACCGAGCCCGTGAAGCCAACGTGCACCGCCTGGCTGAGGTTTCAACCTCCATCATTGATCAGTGTGTGGCACAGGGTGTTCCTTTTGCCCGCGAATACGGCGGAACGCTGAGCAACCGCTCATTCGGCGGAACCCAGGTTCAGCGTACGTTTTATGCAGCAGGCCAAACCGGTCAGCAGCTGCTGCTGGGAGCCTATCAGGCACTGGAAAGACAAGTGGGATTGGGCAACGTGAAAATGTACAGCCGCCACGAAATGCTGGATGTGGTTGTGATTGATGGTAAAGCCCGCGGTATCATTGCTCGCAACCTGATTACCGGCGATCTGGAAAGACATTTCGGACATGCAGTGTTGTTGTGCACTGGTGGTTATGGAAACGTATTCTACCTGAGTACCAACGCCATGGGAAGCAACGTAACGGCAGGCTGGAAAGCCCACAAAGCCGGTGCGCTGTTTAGTAATCCCTGCTTTACGCAGATTCACCCAACCTGTATTCCTGTGAGTGGTCATTACCAAAGTAAACTGACGCTTATGAGCGAATCTTTGAGGAATGACGGACGTATCTGGGTT
>VHBA01000075.1 GCA_016872175.1 Sphingomonadales bacterium
TACTGTGTAGACCTGATTGCCAACTCCATCATTGCTATAAATTTTCATATTGGCTTTGGCCGAACCGGCGGGAGCACCTGTAAGTTGAATGAGCATGTTTGCCTGACTGGAAGCGGCTATGGCCTTGGGGGCTCCACCCACTTTAAAGTATTGTGCTGATACACCGCTGAAGCGGATGGAATCAATTTTGAGGGAATCGCCAATGCCATTATTCTTCAGGGTCAATGGAAATAGTCCCGAGTTTCCGGATTGGTAAGTGCCCCCGTTTATTATGGGGTTGCTGCCGTCAAGCACTGCAATTTCCGGACTAGATGAAGGGCCAGCCGGTTTTACCAGAACATCATCCAGCGATACATTAAAGTTTGTTTGTTTCGTGGTATAAATAAATCGCACATAACGGCTCGTAGGTTTTAAACGGGTAATATGTTTGGTAAGTGCACCGGGCAAAGCAGATGCACCTGCACCTGAATAGTTTCTTGTAATGGTCCAAGTGTTACCATCAGTACTTTCCTCAATATTAAAGACAGCGGTAGTGGGAGAACCTGTTGTGCCTGTGTGGCGCACATAATATTCAACGGTATCAGCCCGACCGCTGAAAAACAGTTGCAGATTTTCACCGCTTCCATCTAGTCGGATGGCCTGAGGTGCTGAATTGAAAAAGCCGGCACCGGTATAGATTAAATTTCCTACAGTGACATTTAGGTTATAGCTCCATCCTGTAGGTGGGGTGCTGATGTTGCTCATATCCCAGCTGGCCGGGAGTGATGCCTGACCGAAAAGTCCGGTGCAGATGAGCATTAATAAGGGGAATATGGTTTTTTTCATTTTTTAGAAGCTTATACGAATACCCGTTGTGTAGCGGAATCCCGGCGAAACGAATACTTCGAGGTTGGTTGGTTTAAATGTGTTGGCAGGATTATCGTCAACCCGACGGTGCTGTGCATCACTTATGTACAGGTTGTTGGTTACATTTTGGCAGTTTGCGTAAATTGAAACCTGCATGGTTGCCTTGGTTACAAAGGTATAGCCTGCCGATAAGTTCATGTACCAATATGCCGGAATGCGAAATGATTCGGTTCTTTTGTATGCTCCAATGAGAGACAAGGGATCAAAATCGGCGTAGTGTTTCCAAAAGCGAACATATTGTGCTGAAAAGTAAGCACCTTTCAAAAGAGTGGGTTCCCAGCGAACTCCCCATGTCCACTGGCATTGTGCGGCATCGCCCACATGAACTCCGGTAGCATCAAAATCAACAATTCCCACCGAGTCGCCTACATCGTTCAAAATGTTGGTACGGGTACCCGATTTCCACTGCCAATCGGCCAAACTCAGGGCAGATTGAATGGTCATGCCGTTCCCCGGTTTGATTGCTGCGGCCAACTCACCACCCAGGTGGCGGGCTTTCATGCCATTAATATTGAATGAAAACAGGTTGCCTTCAGCATCGGTATAAGAAGGTAAAAAATTAGAGGGGCGGTTTTGCCAGTAGGTGTAATATGTGTTTACATCAACCGATAAAATTTTGCTTTTGTAACCCAACCCGGTTTCCCATGCGTACACTTTTTCGTTGCGGGCTTCTTTTACCACATTGTTCTGATTATTGAAAACATTGTTAAATCGGGTTGGGCGATTAAGGTATCCTAAATTTGTAAATGCATTAAAGTGGCGGCTGAGGTTGCGGTTGATTCCTGTTTTAAATGTTGCACCTGGACGGCTTATCCAGGGTGAAATTTTTTCAGCACCATTCACCCTCCGGAAATAATCAATTCGCCTGTACCAGGAATTGGTGCCGCTGGCATTGATAAACGCCGAGGTTCTTCCTTTTACATACTCCATTTCGGCAAAAGTGCCTGCCCAGCGAACAAGCCCATCGTAATTGAAACCGAATTTATCACCTTTGTGATACAGCAAATCTGTTCTTGTAGGATCCAGTTCGCCGTTGTCGGGAATAAAATAATCGCCGCCAATTAGGTCATGCACTTCACGATAATGTTGCGCCCGGTAGGTGCGCAAATCAATGCCGCCGGTAAAGGTTACATTGCGGTTTATTTTGTGATTGACTGTGCTGATGGCACCATACCATTTGTGGTTGTTCACATTGCGTTGTAAAATTCCGTATGAACGAAGTTCTGTGGCGCTGTAAGTGGGATCGGGGTTGGGCACAAATGCCGACCCTCGGGTATTGGCCCACCAAACACTCTGCATATTGTATAAACCGTAGGTGCCGGTTTGATTTATTTTTTTGGCCTGCGTGCCTCCACCTGTTCCAATTGACATGTAAACAACGGTACTTACCAAGGTTCTCTCCGATGGTTTGTAATCGTGTTTTAAGTAAATCTGGGGTTTGTGAAACTGGTTAATTCTTTCGTTTTTACGGTATTGGTTAGCAAAACTGGTATCGCCGGCGTCGTTGATGATATTTTCTTGCAGCCATCCCCAGTGTTGGTTGTATTTGCGCCCCTGATTAACAGGCATGTTGCCAACAACGGTATCCATACCCAGTTTTTCAGCCAATGCCCGGTCGTAAAGGCTAAGACGCGCACGAAAGCTTCGCTGCCCGTGACTTTGAGGGGCTCCCAAAGCTGTAATTGAAATGGTACTGCGCTTGCCGAAGCGTTTTTCGAGTCGGCCATAATAGCTGTACATGTCATCGAAAAGCGCATCCACATAACCTTCGCTTGTTCTGCGGGTGAAGCTGAAAATACCGCCCCAGTTGCCGCGTAATTTGCCTGTATTGATGGTGGCAGAGTACTTTTTGTACCGGGAATCACCCGTTTCAATGCTGGCAGAGGCTTTGAATTTATTTGAAAAACCGCGCGTGATGATGTTCATTGTGCCGCCAACAGCAGGGTTGGCAATGCGGCTGCTACCCAAACCCCTTTGAACCTGGGTAACCGCTGTTACTTCGCTAAGTCCAAACCAGTTGCTCCAGTACACTTCGCCATTTTCCATGTCGTTTACCGGAATGCCATCAATCATTACAGCAATGTTTCTTTGGTTAAATCCGCGAATGGTAATGCGCGCATCACCGGCACCGCCACCTTGCTGGGTGGCATACACGCCGGGTGTATTGTTCAACAGCATGGGCATATCGGCACTGCCCAGTTGTTCGCTGATGGTTTTACCTGTAAGGTTGTTGTAGGCAATAGGGGTGCGGCGGTCTTTTGCTATGGAAGCGGTAATTTGTATTGCCTGAACTTCTGTACTTAGGTTTTCAAGTCGAAAAACAAGGTTGGGAACAATGTTGCGATCGGCCATAATTTTTAACGAATCGCTGCTGTAGCCCTCTAGTGTGGCATTGAGCATGTAGTTGCCCGGCGGCAAATTCAGTGTGAAACTGCCATCAATGCCTGTAACTGCCGATACCGCGCGGGTAGTGACGAGCACGCCGCGTAATCCCTCGCCGGTGAGGGCATCCACTGCTTTACCCATTACCTTGCTTTGGGCATACAGCCCGGAACCAAGGATGAGCAGGTTAAACAGCAGTATGAATTTTCTCATTGTTTAACGAAGCGGCCGGTGTATGATCTGCCGAGTTGGTCGGTTGTGGAAATGAGGTATAATCCGGGGCTGAGGTTGTTGATGTCAATTTGAATGATGGCAAATCCATTTTGTTTTACCGGTTGAACTTGCAGAATTGTCTGCCGTCCGCTGACATCGGAAACAAAGACCTGTTTTACATCGCCCTGAACAAATGCTGATAGTCTATTCTCGGCCGGATTAGGAAACAGATTGAGATTGAATGATTGAGCATTTTCAATTTTTGCCGGGAATTTGTTACATGCGCAGTTGTGGGTTCTTAGGGAATCGAACATATTTTCAGTCTGAATTGACCACTCGGTTTTGGGGTTAAAGAAAGCCGGGTTGCTTTTAATACCTTGTTTTACGGATGCTTTGCGAATCAAGGTTTTGTCTATTGTCCACCACAATCCAAGCCCGGTGTTGTGCGGGAAAGAATCACTCCATCCAATTGTGCGAGTAGAACCAACCAATTGCGGCCGTTGTCCAATTTTACCAAAAATATCTACGGGCAGCCATGTTTTGGTGGCATTGTCGAGTTTGTCGAGTGAGAGGGCATCGTCGCCATTAAAACTCATTGAGTAGGAGGTATCGTATATGGGTGAAAGGAATAAATCGGCTTTCAACCTCAGTGAAAGAAAAACGGCTGTGTCCCGTCCGGATTTAGTCGTGTCGCGGCGATCAAGAACGGTCACTTTCACCTGGTTTGGTCCAATGCTGCCTGAAAGTATATCGCTATATTGTCTTGTCCATACCGCAGAGCCGTTTTGCCAGCGGGTTAAGCGGTATTTACTTAAGTCAATGGTTTGGGTTGAAGGATTGTATATTTCCAAGGCTTTGTTGTTGTGAGATCCTTCAACATACTCGGAAATAAACAATTCATTGCATTGTGCGTGAGTGCCTGTAGCAATCATAAGTCCGATAAGTGCAAAAAAGGTGTTTTTCATTTGGTATTATGGAGCAAATTTCGTATATTTAGGTTAAGAAATTGCTAAGTAAAGTTGTCATTTTACGCACATAGTCACAAAGTTTGTTAATTTGCAGCAGTTGCGAACTTCTCTTCTATTATTGGTCAGCGTTTTGGGCGTTTCCTGCGGCCCAAGGGGCTTTGTTTATAACGTGCGTACCCTGCCGGTTTCCTCCAATACTGCAAAGGACAGTGCCATGCTCGCATTTATTGCTCCATACAAGGATTCGCTGAAAACCTTTACTGCCGGTATTGTAGGTAAAACGGATACCGGTTATTTCCCCGAAAGGCCCTCAAGCAATTTAAGTAATCTCTGTGCAGATTTGGTTTTTGGTTTTGCCGATTCTTGCCTGAAATCACAAACCGCCTTCCCTTTGGATATTGCAGTTCTGAATATGGGCGGACTTCGCACGGCTTTGCCAAATGGCGAAATCACAATGGGAAATATGTATGAAGTGATACCATTTGAAAATAGTGTGGTGTTGCTTAAACTAAGTGGCGGTGCGATGGATAGCTTGTTTCGTCATATTATCCGCCGGGGTGGGGAGCCTATTTCCGGCCTCAAATTGGAGGTAGATGAAAAACTGCAATATACGGCATGGCTGGGTCAGCGTCGTTTCGACAGCCGCCGCGATTACTGGGTGGCTACATCCGATTATCTTGCCTTTGGCGGTGATGGTTTTACTATGTTTAAGAGTCCCATGCAGATTGTTTATTTGAAGAAAACCGTGCGTGATGTATTGATTGACGGTGTGCAGTCTGAAACCCGGCGCTATGGGGTGGTTCAGAAAAGAACAGAAAGGAGGATTGTGTATGCCAACGAGGCGGGAGTTCCTAAAAAATAGTGGTTTACTGGCAGGCGGTCTTTTGCTGGCCCCTGATGCTTTGTTTGCCAACCGTGAAGCACAAAAGCTGATGATTCTGCACACCAACGACTTTCACAGCCGGCTGGAGTCTTTTCCCGACAATCATCCTAAATATCCGGGACAGGGCGGCATTGCCCGCCTGAAAACCCTGATTGAGCAGCAGCGTAGCAGTGGTGATTATAGTTTGCTACTGGATTGTGGTGATGTTTTTCAGGGAACGCCCTATTTCAACAGGTTTGGCGGTGTTCCGGAGTATAAGTGGATGAACATGGCGGGTTATGAGGCCACCACGCTGGGCAACCATGATTTTGACATGGGCATGCAACATCTGGCCAATTTGATTCGTAATCACGCCCAATTTGCCATTGTAAATTGCAATTACGATGTCAGCAAAACGCCGCTGCAAGGGCTAATCAAGCCGCATTTGATTGTGAATAAGGGCAAACTGAAGATTGGCATTACCGGTGCAGGCATCAATCCCGAAGGTCTGATACCTGCACACCTTTGCGAAAATCTGGGATATAATGACCCTGTTTCATCAGTGCAGGAGCAGGCAAATTATTTACAAAAAAAACTGGGTTGTGATAAGGTGATTGTGCTGT
>VHBA01000076.1 GCA_016872175.1 Sphingomonadales bacterium
TGGTTTCCATATTTTGAGTTTTTAACGTATTGTGCAAATGTAAAATTACAAAATATCTTTTAAATATAAAATATTTGCAACTGTCCAATCCAATGGAAATAATCAAAGAACCAATTCCCGGTTTGTTGTTGCTTAAACCCAAAGTTTTTGCCGATCACCGTGGGCATTTTTATGAAAGCTATCGCACCGACTTCTTCAGTCAAAAAGGCCTGGATATTGATTTCGTGCAGGATAATCAGAGCCTTTCAAACAAGGGAATCTTGCGTGGATTGCACTTTCAGGCACCGCCACATGCTCAGGATAAGCTTGTGCGTGTAGTAGCAGGGGCTGTATTGGACGTGGTAGTTGATATCAGAAAAGACTCCCCGACCTACGGAAAATCTTTTTCCGCAGAGCTTACGGCCGAAAATTTTCTGATGATGTTTATCCCCAAAGGATTTGCGCATGGTTTTGAAACACTCAGCGATAATACCATTTTTCAATATAAATGCAGCGATTACTACGCACCATCTGCAGAAGGCGGAATTCTGTGGAACAGCCCCTCTTTAAATATAAATTGGGGAATTGACCAGCCGGTGCTCTCTGAAAAAGACACCAAACATCCCGACTTTAAAGATTTTGTATCACCCTTTTGAAGGGTTTTTTACAACCAGGTCAGCCCAGATACCGTCTGAGCTTTCATTTACAAAACCGTCTTTTGCGAGAATATGCAATGAAATGCTGTTTTCTATGTGTACCTGAGCAAGGATGTCATTAAGTTGGAGTGTTTCAAATCCCCATGTTACGCAGGTTTTTACAGCCGCTGAGGCAATGCCTTTTCCCCTGAATTCAGGATGCATGCGGTAACTGAGGTCGATTCGATTGTCCAAGTCTTTTCTAACCCTTAATCCGCAAAGGCCTGCCAGTTTATTGCTTTCCTTATGTTCAATAACCCACAAACCAAATCCATGTCTGTCATAATGCGGATAATAATCCAGCCAGGATACAATAACATCAATGGTTTGTTGCTGAAACAGGCTTGTGTAAAGTCTGGTTATCCTATCGGTGTTAATTTCGTAAATAGCCTGTGCGTCGCTGATGTTCATCAAACGAAAACAACATCCGGTTTGCATTTTCAACGCAGGAATTTGCATGGCGAATGCAATGTTAAGGATTGCTGCTTAAGTTTGCAATATGCAGGAAATAACCCTTTCTCAGGCCCAACATCGAGTAGATACCTGGATTAAAACCGTGGGTGTGCGTTACTTTTCGGAATTGACCAACATGGCCATATTGACTGAAGAAGTGGGCGAACTCGCCCGTATCATAGCCCGCACATACGGAGATCAGAGCTTTAAAAAAACAGATTTGGAAAAAGGGCTGGCCGATGAAATGGCCGATGTGTTGTGGGTACTTATTTGCCTTGCCAACCAGACTGGTGTAAACCTGACTGAAGCATTTGAGAAAAACCTGCAGAAAAAAAACCTTCGGGATGCCGACAGGCATAAAAACAACCCCAAACTGAACGGGTAGTAAAACCAAACGACGGAAACTGTTTGTTTAACGACAAGCAGGCAAACATTCCACACGGCTAATCGTTACCTTTGTATTCATTTTGGAAAACAACGATCTCAGCGCACGCAAAACCGACCACATTCAGTTGGCATTTGAAGCACAGGCACAAGGCCTGGATGAGCGCTTCTTTTATGAGCCCATGATGCATGCACATCCTGAAAAGGGCGTTATTCCTGCATTGCAGCTGTCCGGTAAAACACTCAAAGCGCCACTCTGGATAAGCAGCATGACCGGAGGAGCTCAAATGGCCGGAAATATCAACCGAAATCTTGCGTTGGCTTGTAAAAACTTCGGCCTTGGAATGGGGTTGGGCAGCTGTCGTTCTTTGCTGGAAAGCAATGATTATTTTCATGATTTTGCCGTTCGCAAATACATGGGTGATCAACTGTTGTATGCCAATCTGGGTATAGCGCAGGTGGAAGAAATGCTTGCGCAGAACAAGTTTGATAAAATTCGGGATTTGGTGCACAAACTGGAAGCCGACGGTCTCATCCTTCACGTAAATCCCCTGCAGGAGTGGCTTCAGCCTGAAGGTGACCACATTGCCAATCCGCCTATAGATACCATTAAGAGAATGCTTGATTTGGCAGATTTCCCAATAATGGTGAAAGAAGTAGGGCAGGGATTTGGTCCCAAAAGCCTGCAGGCACTGGCTGAACTTCCGCTGGAAGCCATTGAATTCGGTGCATCTGGCGGAACCAATTTTAGTTTGCTCGAAAACCTGCGCAGGGATGAATTCTTCCGGGAACAGTTTGCACCGGTAGCGCAGCTGGGGCATAACGCTTACGAAATGCTTGAATGGGCCAGGGAATTATGCCAAAGCCCGCAAAACAAAGTGCACACCCGCGCTTTTATTGTTTCAGGTGGTATAAAAAACTTTCTTGATGGATATTATTTTGTCCAGTCATTGCCATGGAAAACCATGTATGCGCAGGCTTCTGCGTTTCTTAAACACGCCATGCGCAGCGAAGATGAACTGATGGAATTTACCGAAAATCAGATTCGCGGATTGGAACTCGCTTATACTTTTCTTACTGTTAAAAAATGAAAAACATTCAGCCTGTCAAAGGATTCAGCAAACTTAGCAAAGCCGCCAAACTGGAGTGGCTAATCAGTCAGTACAGTCAAAGACCCGAGCTGTCTCAAACGATGCTCAGCGGCTATTGGCATACCGATGCGGAAGTGCAGAAACTGCACGATGAGTTTATTGAAAATACCATCAGCAATTATTACTTGCCGTTTGGTGTTGCTCCCAATTTTCTGATCAATGGGAAAATGTATGCATTGCCTATGGCAATTGAAGAGAGCAGCGTGGTTGCCGCAGCAGCCAAAGCCGCCAATTTCTGGATTGACCGCGGTGGATTTCATACCCGTATTATCAGCACCCGAAAAATTGGCCATGTGCACTTTATTTGGGAAGGTACAAATTCTCAGCAGCTGACCGATTTTTTCAACAGCACAAAAAGCAAGTTTTTTGACAATGCTGAACCGCTTACGCGCAACATGGTCATCAGAGGAGGCGGTATCAGCGATATCCAACTGCACGATAAAACTGCGCTGGAGCCCGGCTACTATCAGCTGGAAGCAACCTTCGAAACCTGCGATAGCATGGGAGCGAATTTCATTAACTCATGCCTGGAGAATTTTGCCAAAACCCTGCAAACTGAAATATCCGAGGCCGGTAATTTAGAACCGCAGGACAGGCAGGTTCAGATTGTAATGAGTATTCTCAGCAACTACACACCTGAATGTATCGTTAGGGCTGAGGTCTCTTGCCCGATTGAGGAAATTAACGAAGGCAGTGGCATTGGTAACCGTGAGTTTGCCGATAAATTCTGCCGTGCCATACGTATTGCAGAGATTGAACCTTATCGCGCAGTGACGCACAACAAAGGCATCATGAATGGGATAGATGCAGTAGTACTGGCCACTGGCAATGATTTCAGAGCGGTAGAGGCTTGTGCACATGCCTATGCCGCCAGAACCGGTAGTTATCGCAGCCTGACGCATGCCGAAATTAAAGACGACCGTTTTGTGTTTTCTTTGGAAATACCGCTTTCACTGGGCACGGTGGGGGGAATTACCAATCTTCATCCCATGGTGAAGTTTGCACATGAGATACTGGGAAACCCAGGTGCAGCTGACCTTATGCAAATTGTAGCTACTGCCGGTCTGGCGCAGAATTTCAGTGCTGTTCGCAGCCTGATTACCAGTGGTATTCAGAAGGGTCATATGAAAATGCACCTGCTCAATATTCTCAATCAGCTGGAAGCCACCGAGGAAGAAAAAGCGCAGATTGTGGAATATTTCAAAGACCACGTGGTGAGTTATTCTGAAGCCGTTAGGGTGTTTTGCAGTATTCGCGGGGTAGCCGCCCAATCCAGATAATCGTTGAAATCCTATTTTTCTCACGGAAAAGTAATGCTGGCCGGCGAATATGCCGTTATGTGCGGTGTTGAAGCTTTGGCTTTACCCGTGAAAGCAGGGCAGTGGCAGCATGTATGGGAAATGCCTGCAAAGGGCGTTTCTAAAATGGTGTGGCAAAGCAAAGACGCTGATGGCAGCGTGTGGTTTGAATGCCGCGTGGATACAGATATCATGCACGTTTCAGAGACTACTGATAAAGAAATAGCAGATTCGCTGTTGCAGTTATTAATGTATGTAAAAGAACAGAAACCGGATTTGTTTACGCACAAAAACATACGCATAGAATCTGAATGTGAATTCAATCGCAGTTTTGGGCTGGGAAGCAGCAGCACACTGGTTTGCAATCTGGCCAAATGGAGTGGCGTGGATGCACATGTCTTGCAGGATAAAGTTTTTGGCGGAAGCGGCTACGATGTAGCGGTAGGCGACCTGGGTCGTCCTTTGGTTTACTGGCTTGAAAATGGGCAGCCTAATTGGTCTTCCTGGCAATTGCCGTCAGATTTTACACGAGAATGGTACCTGGCTTTCCCAGGTCAAAAACAAAACAGCAGAGAGTCGCTTTCAGGCGTAAAAACACAACTTGATAAAATAAGCTCGGATGTTGCACTGCTGCAGCAAATGAACGCATGTATTCAGGCAATAAAAGCGCCCCGTAGCCTGCCAATGCTGGAGGCTATGCTGGAAATGTGGCAGGCACTGCTTTCACAGCGTCTGGACCTGCCAAGGCCCTATGAAATATTGGGTTTGTCGCCTGTTAAAGGCGGACTTTGCAAATACCTTGGTGCCTGGGGCGGTGATGTGTTGCTCATAAACCTTACTTTTTTACAGGCCAACGAAACGGCATTTGAGAACATGGAATTGATTCCATGGAACGAATTTGTGAAATCAATATAGTGAAAAAAATCGAGAAAAACAAGTGAAATCGACCTTTCGTTGTTCATCCAACATAGCCCTGGTAAAATACTGGGGCAAAAAGACCGAAGGCATTCAGCTACCGGCCAATCCCAGCATCAGTTTTACGCTAAAAGATCTGTACACTGAAACTACTGTTTCTGTTTTGGGATCCAATACCACAGGCCATCCTGAATTTGAATTTTTGTTTGAAGGCCTTCCTAAGCCATCTTTTATCCCCAAACTGACTGATTTTTTTAGCCGCATCTTCCATGATTACAGCATTCTGAAGGCGTTTCGTCTGCAAATCGATACGTCTAACAATTTTCCTCATGGAACCGGGATTGCCAGTAGTGCCTCAGGATTCGGGGCGCTGGCTTGTTGCCTCGCTGAGTTTGAAGAGATGCATACAGGCAAACCTGTAAGTGTTGAACAAATCAGCAAAACCGCCCGATTAGGCAGCGGCAGTGCCTGCCGTAGCATGTATGAAGCACCTGCCATTTGGGGTTCACACCCTTTGGTTCAGGGCAGCAGCGACGAATTTGCCATTCCTTTTCAGGGCAATATAGATGCGGCTTTTGCCAATATGATGGATGCGGTGCTGATTGTGGATGTAGGTGAAAAATCGGTGAGTAGCACGGTAGGACATGGATTGCTGAAAGGAAATCCTTATGCCCCGGCCAGATATGGAGAAGCTACTTTGCACCTTGCCGAGTTATGCACATCCCTTGAAACTGGGAAC
>VHBA01000077.1 GCA_016872175.1 Sphingomonadales bacterium
TCATTTTTTCATTAAATCAACCAATCAACCAACATGCCCGACCTAACCACCAAATCCGACATAGAAATTATCGTTCGCGAGCAGTATAAAAAATTGTTGGAAGATGAATACACCGTGCCGGTATTTTTGCATTTGAATTTGGAGGAGCATTTGCCCCGTATTTTCATGTTTTGGTGCTTTGTGCTGGATATAGATGCTGCCAACAATCCCTACCGTGGAAGTGCTTTTGAGCCGCATACCAGGCTCGGATTAACCGCTAAGCATTTTGAAATATGGCTTAATTATTTGCACCATGCAATCAATGAAAAATATGAAGGCCCCAACGCTGAAAAATGGATTAATAAAAGCAATGAACTGGGTGTGATGTTTCAATACAAAATGGGTTTAATTGATGATGATTCTCATCTCATAAAAAATACCAGAAAAAATTAAAATATTCTGCCGCTTCTGACTCCGGAGGAGTCAACTGTCGGTAACGTCGGGTGGGCACAGCCCACAAACCACCGACCCTCGTGGGGCGCACCTACGAAAAGCCCTGTATACCGCTTACTGTAGTGTATTTCAGCACTACATTTTTATTCGGATAAATCCGCTTAAACGCACTCTGTACCATCAGCGTGGCCTCGTGAAAACCGCACAAAATCAGTTTTAATTTACCCGGATAAGTGTTGATGTCTCCAACCGCATAAATACCCGGAATCTGGGTACTATAGTCTTCCGTATTAACTTCAATTGCGTTTTTATTGATCTGCAAACCCCAGTCGGCAATGGGGCCCAACTTGGGCGACAAACCAAACAAAGGCAAATAATGGTCTGCAGCAATTATGGCATCTTCCGCACCTTCCTGCATCACCACCACCGAATCCAAATCGGGCTTGCCTTTCAGACCGGTTACTTCGCTGTTGGTCATCAGATGAATTTTACCGCTTGCAGCCAGATCCAGCACTTTCTGCACACTGTCTGGATGCCCCCTAAACTCGGTTCTGCGGTGAATGAGTGTAACATTTGAAGCCACATCAGCCAGAAAGATGCTCCAGTCAAGCGCGCTGTCGCCACCACCCGCAATCACCAGCTTTTTGCCCCGGTATTTTTCCGGATCTTTTACGATGTAATCCACGCCATTATCTTCATAATGCTCCAGGTTAGGAATTGGTGGTTTTCGGGGCTCGAAACAGCCTAAACCGCCCGCTATGGCTATGTTGGGTGCCCTATGCACGGTACCTTTGTGTGTGGTAACTTCAAAATGTCCGTTTTCCAGCTGCGCTATTTTTTCAGCCCTTTCACCCAGCGTAAATTCGGGTTTGAAAGGTGCAATCTGCTCCATCAGTTTATCTATTAAATCTCCTGCCAGTACTGACGGGAATCCCGGTATATCATAGATGGGTTTCTTGGGGTAAATTTCGATGAGTTGCCCACCGGGTTGGGGCAATGAGTCAATAAGATGACAACGCAATTTCAGCAATCCCGCTTCAAAAACGGTAAACAACCCCACCGGTCCGGCACCGATAATAATGATATCCGTTTCTATGGCTGCTGACATGACTGCAAATTTAATACACAGCACTACCCTTACTATACTTTTTTTTGCGTTAATTGCAGTTGCTATGCAACACCGCGAGCAGATAATTGAGAAAAGTTTCCCTAGTTTTACCTGGATTCATATCATCAATCCGGATTTGCAAAACATGGAGCGTTTTGCTGAAAAGTACAGCCTCAATGATTATCAGCTTACAGACAGTTTGCAACCCGGGCACCTTCCCAAATTTGAGCATCAGGAAAAATATCAGTTTTTAATTCTGCGTGCCTTACTTGCTAAGATTCCGGAGCGAAACAATATGGTTGGTCAGGTTTCCGGTAAGGTTTCATTTTTCTACAATGAAGATAAAGTTATTACCATTTGCCGTCATCATTTTGCTTTTATGGAAAAGCCCTTTTCCGAAGAGATAAACAGCACCGAGGCGTTTGTAATTGAGGTAATGAGCCGCATTTTTCATACCTATGAGGGTATATTAAAACATCTTTCAGATAAAGTTGATAATATAGAAAAAGTTATTTTTCTCCGCAATATGTCACGCATTTCTTTAGAAGATTTATATTTTCATAAAAGTAAGACGCGGGTAATAAAAAAATTGCTGCAGATTTCTCAGGGTGTTATCAATCAGTTTAAATTTAAAGATGAGCACCAGACAGCGTTTCAGGATGTGAATGACAAGTTGTTTGGTTTGATTTTGGGTTATGAGGAAACCATATAAAATTCGATTAATTTAATGAATACATATTTGTCTATTAATTCCCGAAAAACCAATGACGTAATGAAATTATTAACGATTTTTTCTGCATTTTTTCTGCCACTTACATTTATAGTTGGTGTATATGGAATGAACTTTAAATACATGCCGGAATTACTATGGGAAAATGGATATTACTATGCATTATTAGTGATGGCCATTGTTTGCATTGCCATTTTTATTTGGTTCAGAAAAAGAAGAATAATGTAATTATGATTTCTGAATAATATAATTCAGATATTCCATAACATGCCCTGTGGCGCCGGCTTTGGAAACTATGTATTGTTTCGCTTTTTTGCCTGCATATTCCCTGAATTCCGGATTTCCCAAACCACTTTTCAGTTTTTTTTCAAACGAATTATAATCTGCACATTCATAGCCAAAACCAGCCTCTATACTTTCCTGTGCCTCGGGGAATTTCTGGTGTTTAGGGCCAAATAAAATAGGAATACCTCTTGATGCAGCTTCCAGCATGTTATGAAGTCCTTTGCCAAAAGCACCGCCAATGATGGCCATATCAGCATAGGCATAAATGCCGTTTAGTTTGCCGATACAATCCACAATTAGTATTTTGGCTTTGGACATATCTGCGCCATTTTGCCAGTCACTATAGGTTATGCAGGGATATTCTGAAAATCTTTTTTGTATTTCCTGAATGTGTTTTTTGCTGATATCATGTGGCACCAGCGCGAATTTGCGGTTAACGGGCATGCCGTTACTTTCAAAAAACTGCTGCAATAATTTTTCCTCCGGAGGCCAGCAACTGCCCGCAACGCATAGGATATTTTCTCCCTTGAACAATTCGATTTCGGGCATTGGCGCTGTCTCACGGATTACATCCAAAACCCTGTCAAATCGGGTATCTCCGCTAATGCTGAGGTTTCGTAAACCTTCTGCACGGGCTTTTTCAGCACTTTGTTCATTTTGTATAAATACGCGGTCAAAATCCTGCAGACATCGTTTCCAGGGTTTTGCCCAGGGCTCAAAAACAAATTGTTCCTCACGGAATAAGCAGCCTACAGCAAGCATTTTACAGCCGTATTTAAGTCCTTGCTGCATGTATCGCAGCCAGAATTCATATTTAACAAAAACCGTTATGTCGGGCTGCACGTAGCGGTACCACAATTTTGCATTGCGTTCAAAATCCAGGGGCAGGTAAAAAACGCCGTCACAGGGATAATCCTTTCGCTGTTCGTAGCCCGATGGTGAAAAAAAACTGATAACCACACCGGTTTCCGGTTGTTCTTTTTTCAGGGTGTCGAGCAAAGGTCTGATCATTTCGAATTCACCCAGCGAAGCACAGTGAAACCAGATGCGCTTTCTGGTTTTTTTGGGCAATGCACGACGCATTCTTTTGCGCCATTGCCAGCGCCCTTTCAGCATTTTCCGTGCTTTTGGATGAAATGGAGCAGCGATAATTAATCCCAGTAAGTAAAAGGTAATTAACAGCGGATACAGCATCAGTCAAAATACTTTGGGTTGTCCTGAGCCTGAGCTTTTAAACTCAAAGGAATAATTATTCCGGCGGAAATTCCACTGTAAAAATCAAAATGCCGGCTGTTGTCAGGCCCGCCATCTGCATAATTCCAGCTCCTGCGGTTTTTGGTGAAGCCCTGAGAAACATCAATACCTGCAAACAAGCTGATGGTTTCAGGGTTTAAATAGTGCCAGCGAAAATGTTGTACCAGCTGCAATCCATTGGTGAGGCGGTCATAACCCTTTGCGTAAGCGCCTTCCAGCTGGGGTGTTCTGCCGGCATCAAACTGCATTTTAACATAGTGCTGCATAAATCCTGCACCCAATGCTATCTCAAATTGTCCAGGTTTTCCGGGTCTGCCGCCTAATAATTTTCCTGCGGTGAACGTAGTGGAATTTCCCCGCATGTAGTAGCGAATAATGGTAGGAAATCCGTTTTGGTCAAGGATTTCTCCGCTCGGACCAAGCACGTCTCCAAAAAGGTTGCTGTAGCTTACTTTATTGCCCCAGAAAGGCGTGTAATTAACACCCAGCGTAATGTTTTTTGCCGATTTGTAATATAGTCCTGTGGGAAGGCTGGCAAATTGCGGAAAACCCTTGGCCAGGTCAGCACCGGTGGGGTAAAAACCTCCGCCTACGCGCAACAGCAGAAACGAGCCACCTCCCGGCGCGGGCGCCGGCCCCTGAACGGGTTGTGCATGCAGTGTGGCAGAAACGAGCAACAATAATATGAAAAACAGCTTCCGCATTTGCTTTGCGAATCTACGCGTTTTATACCTGTGAATGTGCAACAATAAAGTCAGATATGGTGGATATAAATTCAGCCGGATTATCAGCATGTACCCAGTGTCCCGCAGCCGGTATGGTTTTTAGTTCTGCATTGGGGAAGAAATTGAGTATGTTGTTCATATCTGAATCTTTGATGTAGCCGCTTTTTTCTCCGCGGATGAACAGGGCAGGTCCTGCATAGCCCCTTGAAAGGTGCAAATCACCAATGATATCGGGATAGTGTTTTTCCAACGCGTCAATATTGATTTTCAGCTGGTATCCTCCTCCCGTTATGGGTTCAAGATTTTTGAGCAAGAACTGCCGCACCGATGCATCGGGAGCGTAGGGCTCAAAAAGGGTTTCCGCTTCTTTTCGGCTTTGCACTGTTTCGAAATCAATTTCACGGAATGCCTTGAAATAATCTCCGTGCCCTGCGGGATAAGCCTTGGGTGCAATATCTACCACAATAAGGCCCTTCGCTATTTCCGGATATCGTTCGGCAAATAACATGGCAGTCTTACCTCCCATGCTGTGGCCCACTATGATGGCTTTTTCATCTCCCAGGTGGTTCATGAGATGCCGTAAATCTTCACCCATGGCCTCAAACGAGGCATCGTCATCATGAAAACTGCGTCCGTGGTTGCGCGCATCGAAAGTTATTACCCTGCAGATTTTACTTAATATACCGGCGGCATAATGCCAGTTGTCCAGCATGCCGAAAATGCCATGAAGTATGTAAACAGCCGGGCCGGAATCGCCGTAAATGCGGTAGTTGGGGAGTGATGACATTACAGTGC
>VHBA01000078.1 GCA_016872175.1 Sphingomonadales bacterium
AGCCATAGATGCTGGAGATGGCTTTGTATTTCACATAGTAAACGCCGCCCTTGGGATAGAAATGTATGGGATCAACTGCTTCGCTGCTGTCGCCATCGCCGAAGTACCATTTGTGATCCAGGAAGCCGGTCAGTATCTTGGACTTATTCACGAATTCTACTGCATCACCCTCACACGTTACTTTAGAACGGGTAAAGTCAGGCTCCGGAAGCGGTGCTACGTAAATGTAATGCTTGAGTAAAGTATCACAATTGTAAAGACCCAAGTCCTGAATACTAACTTCAGCTGTGTACTGAGAGTCAATATCTATTTTATCCGGAGTATATACCAAACGGCCGGCCGCGCCTGAAGAAGAAACAGGATCAGACCAAGTAAATGTATTGAGAATACGACCTGTTTTTGATTTTATGGTCACATTCTTCACTTTCCAAGTCGTATTGTGGTCACTGTTTTTGTAACCGGTTGGCTCCATAAGATTGTATGCAAGGGTATCTCCAAGTGCTACTACATGGGGAGAACCCAGATTGCCTGTACCGGATTTTTTGGGAGAGGTTTGAAAAGGTGTTCCTGAAGTGAGTTTAGCCCCAAAAGGTGCCGGATTAATTTTCAAAGTAATACTATCGGGTGCACTGATGCATAGATATTTTTTGTAAAAAACCTCTGTTTCTATGGTGTATCCTGTGAGTGCATTGCCAAAATTAATTTGGTTTAATGTACCTCCTGAAACTACAATATCTGTATTCTGATATGTGAATGAACCTAGTTTTGCCAGAATGGTATTGGAAGCTGTAACCGTAGGATTAACATATACCGCATACTGCTGTCCACCCTTCATGTCAAATGAAGCTTTCAAGGTGCTGCGTTTAGCACTACCTCTCGATATTACCGGGCCGGTATAAATTTTGGTCCACATGCTGGATGTTGTAGTGGCACCAGCATCAGACCAGCTGCCTTTGCGAAGCCAAACTTCTACATCGAGTTGGGTACCTACAGAAAAGTTGAAATCATAAATATTCAAACCCAAGCTATCCACTGTTATGTCGCCGCCTGTAGTGCGAATGTTGAACATACTGGATGGCCAGCCATATGCCGGAGGATTCAAACCTGTAGAAAGCATAGCTCTTTCAAAATCCGAGTAGGTAGAAACATAATATTTATAGGTCGCACCTGAGGAAAGGTAGGGGGTTTTATAGGTATTCCCGCGACCCAAATTTTTGGTCAATGCCCTGTCTGAAAACCATATTATTGAATCTGATGAGTTTACAGGAATAGCCCGAAGTACTAGACTCTGACTACCACATACGGTGGTGTCTTTTCCGTCGGGGGTAGGCTTGTTTCCGCTGAAGCGGAAAGCGGAAGTAGATGTATCGTTTGCTGCAAAACTATCTAATTTGTTATTTGGATTTTTAGCCCAAACCGAGATAGTATAATTGGTATTGGCTGTGTAGGAGTAACCCGCAGAAACCGTCCAAAGCGTATCCTTTCCGGGAGCAAGACGAACCTTCGCCTTGAAAGGACCGGTAGTGGTAGTATTGATTTTCAGATAGTATTGGAAACTGTCAAATTGATTTTTACCCGCGTTTTTGAAACGTGCTTTAATATCCTGATTATAAATGCATTTATCGGGAGAACTAATACCAAGTGTTTGCACATCCAAACCAATAGGAGGTTTAGCTTTAAACTCTAGCTCTATCCACTGTGTGGCAGGATTGCAGGTAGTTCCCGTTGTACCAACCATTACACCGCCTTTGTTATTGTTTTGTATTGTAGTTCTGATAACCCAGTAATCTTGTGCGGCGCAAGCACAAACACCTGAGGATAAAGATGAAGGATACGATGCAAAATGCACTACCTCAGAAGTAGGTGCACTGCAACCACCGTTATTACAAGTTCCCGCTGCACTCACTTCCCATTTAAATCCATTACAAGTTCCAACATAAGCAGTACCGCTTTTTAAGGCATTCGCCAAACCGTTAATTACAGTTCTGTCCGTGCAGGTTCTTGACGAAACACTGTTGTTCTGGGCAACTTCACCCCACATTCTAACTTGGTTAAAGTAGTTTAGGGTTGTGTCAAGGTTTGCACGGAAGTTCTTGTACTTGGTCCATTTGTAGGCATACGTTCCGGTTGGGCAATATGTAACACTCTGAATAAAAGTGTCACGATACAAATAACCCTGAGCTTTCAGCCCGGTAACCTGCGATGCCAGAACCAGAAAAATGATTAGGAAAATGCGTATTTGTGTTTTCATTTTAAGGTAGTTTATTTTCCAAATTAAATTCATTGCGCTGAAATTTCCAAATGAACATGACTAACTTCTAATTTCAGCGCCAACATGGTAAATAATTATTGATTCACCACTATGGAAGTACAGGAATGTCGATAGTACTTAAATACTTGAGTAATGGGGATATAATATTTAACGCATTTGCAAGCATATCAGCTTTTTAAAAACAGATTACACAAGCTGAAACAATACTGATAATCTATTATAAATGTCACCAAGGGGGTGTTTTTCAACTAAATTTAACCACCATTGTTTTTTATCTCAGCAGGTTGTATTACACTATGAATCACATCAATAACCGAATTAATCAATGATTTTCAATCAAGATTGTCACAGAATTGTAAGGAAATGTGATTTCAATCAATGGCGCATCCCCGGAAAACCCAAACCTGGCATTTTCCGGTTTTGCATGGATTTCATCATTTGCCGCATCTGGTTGAACTGGGTAAGCAGTTTATTGAGTTCCTGAATAGTTCTGCCACTGCCGTTTACAATGCGTTGTTTTCGTGATCCGTTAAGAATTTCAGGTTTTGCCCTCTCGGCCGGTGTCATAGACTGAATCATGGCTTCAATACCTTTGAAAGCATTTTCGTCAATATCCATATCCTTGATTTTGCTTCCCACACCGGGAATCATGGCCATCAGGTCTTTCATATTTCCCATTTTTTTGATTTGCTGAAGCTGAATCAGAAAATCATCGAAATCAAAACTGTTTTTGGCAATTTTCTTAGACAGGCGAGCTGCTTCTTCTTCATCAAAGGCCGCCTGTGCTTTCTCTACCAGTGTTACAACATCTCCTTTGCCCAGAATACGTCCTGCCATACGATCTGGATAAAACACGTCCAGGGCTTCGGGTTTTTCGCCATTGCTGACAAACTTGATAGGCTTGTTTACAACAGACTTAATGGAAAGTGCTGCGCCACCGCGGGTATCACCATCGAGCTTGGTCAGTACCACACCGGTAAAATCCAGCACCTGATTGAATGTGCGCGCAGTATTAACCGCATCCTGACCGGTCATTGAATCCACCACAAACAGTATCTCAGCCGGATTCAGTGATTTTTTCAGGGTCGCTATTTCATCCATCATCTGCTGATCTACCGAAGTACGCCCGGCTGTATCCACCACCACTGCATTGTGATTGTTCAGCTTCGCGAAAGCAATGGCGTTTCTGGCAATACTCAACGGATCTGTGCTTTGGTCTTCGCTGAAAACCTTTACTTCCATAGCTGAGCCCAGCACCTTCAGTTGTTCACGGGCGGCTGGTCTGTAAACATCACAACCAACCAGCAGGGGATTTTTACCCTGTGACTTAAGAAACCGGCCCAGTTTGCCTGTAAATGTGGTTTTACCTGAACCCTGCAGACCGGCAATCAGAATCACTGCGGGGCTTCCCGATAATTTGAGTTCAGATTGCTGTCCACCAAGCAATTCCACCAGCTCATCATATACAATTTTGGTAAGCAACTGGCCTGGCGAAACCGCAGTGAGGACGTTTTTCCCACGGGCTTCTTCCAGCACTTTGTCGGTAAATTCCTTGGCAACCTTGAAGTTAACGTCTGCAGAAATAAGCGCACGGCGAATTTCCTTTACCGTTTCTGCCACGTTTAAATCATTGATTTTACCTTGCCCCTTCAGGGTCTTAAAGGCTTTTTCCAGTTTCCTTTGTAAATTATCAAACATAAGTGCGTTGCAAATTTACCAAGACTTTGGGTCAGTTTAACTTAAATGTTAGAGTTTTCATTAACGAATCAGATACACAGTTCCTCTTTTTTGATGGGGAATACCATCGTAACCAATCGCTTTTACTTCATATATGTATAATCCCGAGGGACACTGGCTGTTCATGTAAGAACCGTCCCATCCCTGCAAAGGGTTGCCTGTGCTGAATATCATCTGACCCCATCGGTTGAAAATACGAAACTCGTAACGCAGGGCCGGATTGGGGTGATTACCAAAAATATAGCCCGTTGTAGGCTTGAAAACATCATTCAAACCATTTTGGTTGGGCGAAAAACCGGAGGGTACCCACACATAAGATGAGGGTACAAAACACACAGAATTGGAAATGGATGAATCCAGCGTGCCGGTATCTTTAACGGCTACGATCCGGAAACAGATACTGTCCAGCCCAAAACTTTCCAGGTTTATACTATCCTTTGCTGTTTGTGATGCAGACATTGTGAGCCAGTCTTTGTAGCGCCCGTTGCGTTGTTTTAGCTGTAACTTATAGGCTTTAACCCCTGAATGCCAGTATCCGTATTGGTTCCAGTTGATTTTAACCGTTTTGCTGCCTGCAACTCCCTGCAGAAAGATGGAATTGGATGG
>VHBA01000079.1 GCA_016872175.1 Sphingomonadales bacterium
CTGCGCCACCAATGTTCGGCCGAACCGGGTAAATCCATTTCTATTCATCAGGGTATTTTGAACATGCCCTTTAAAAAACTAAAGCAAAAGACAAGCCTGCCCATTATTGAGAAATACAACGAAACCCGCAATGATGAAATGACCTCAGTAATCAGCAAAGCCACGTTCTATTATACGATCTCGCAATAAGTCGCATATTTGGAATTCTCATTTATTTTCCCTATTTTTGATAGAATGTCGAGGTTCCCAATCAGCATTTTATTATGAAACCCTGGATGAACCTTTCCGACCTGATGGGCGGTGTGCGCAGGGCATTGGAAGCCGGGTTTTCGGGACACACCTTCCGGATTATCGCCGAAACTACCGATGTGAAAATTTACCACAACCGGCAATATGCCTTTCTTAACCTGGTTGAAAAACAAGGCTCAGAAATTGCCGCAGCCGCCGGTGCCGTTATCTGGCGTGAACATTTTAACCTTATCAAAGAATTTGAAAATGTTACCGGTATCACCTTCGAGCAAAATCTGCAGGTAGTGCTGGAAGTAGAGATACAGTTTCATGAACGTTATGGGCTGCGACTGAACATTGTGGACATAGACACCGCCTACACCCTGGGCAAAATGGAACAGGAGCGCGAAAAGGTATTGCGGAAACTCGCTTTCGATGTGCCACACCTGGTGTGGCTGGAAGACGGTGATTATGTTTCGGCCAACCAACTGCTGAACAAAGCCATGGTAATGCAACGGGTTGCCCTTATTGCCGCACCCGGCAGCGACGGGCGCCGCGATTTTCTGAAAGAACTGCAGCAAAATACCTGGAATATTGCCTACGCCGTGGAAGAATTTCCGGCGTCGGTGCAGGGGCAAAATGCCACGCGCGAGCTGCTGAAACAACTCAATACCATTGTTGCATGCGCCGCTGAATTTGATGTAATTGCCATGGTGCGCGGGGGTGGCAGCAACACAGACCTCACCGCATTCGACGACTACGAACTGGCCAAAACCATTGCGGATTGTCCTAAACCTGTGCTTACCGGCATTGGACACGACCGCAACATAAGCGTGGCAGATGTGGTAGGCCACACCATGCTGAAAACACCCACGCGCTGCGCAGCCGCCATCACTGAGCACAACCTGGCGTTTCTGAGTTGGTTACAGGATGGACAAACCCGAATCGGAAATGCAGCAAACCGCTTTTTTGAAACTGGCAAGCAACAAGCCCAGGATGCGGCACGCAGGCTTAAAACCGCGGCATCATGGCTGCTGGAGGCTGAAAAAAACAAACTGCTGCAGGCAGAAAAACACCTGGACATGCTGCAACCCGCCAAAACACTGGAAATGGGCTATGCCCTTATATCCAAAAATGGAAACATAGTTACTTCATGTCAACAAATTTCTGAAAATGATAAAGTTGCAATTCGCTTTTCCGACGGATATTCGCACGCATTGATAACCAACAATGACAACTAACGATACTTTTTCTTACGAAGCGGCCAAAAAACGGCTTGAAATCATCATGAAAGACCTGGAAAGTGGCAAAATCGGGATTGATGATCTGGAAGCCACCCTGAATGAGGCCAAAGACCTGATTCAAAAATCGCTTAAGAAACTTACCGAAACCGAAAAAATTATTAAAAATTGGGAAGCCTGACCCCACTGAAACCCGGTGATCATGTAGCTCTCATTGCCCCTGCCCGGGCGGTGAGCAGGCAGGAGATGTCGGCCTTTATACAATGGTGCAAAGAAAAGAACCTCATACTCCATGAGGGTCAACACCTCTACGGCCAACACCACCAGTTTTCCGGAACGGCTGAAGAACGCGCTTCTGACCTGCGGGAGGCATGGCAAAACCCCGATATCAAAGCTGTTTTCTGCGCCCGTGGCGGTTATGGCTGTGTACAAATGCTGGAATTACTGGAAGATGTTGATTGGAAATTCGGTGCCAAATGGTTGATTGGTTTCAGCGATATCACCACCCTGCACCTGCATTTGAATAAATTGGGAATTCCTACATTGCACGGCCCCATGGCCATACACTGGGGAATTCAACATGCCTATACCGCCGAAAACATTAAACGCACCGAAGATGCTTTATTCAGGCTCAAGATTGAAATAGCATGTGAAAATTCAAATAATCAATTAAAATTCTCCGGAAAACTTCTGGGTGGAAACCTCAGCCTGATCTATGCAGCGCTGGGAACCCCTGAACAACCCGACACCGATAACTGTGTGTTTTTTCTGGAAGACCTGGATGAGTACCTCTATCATGTAGACCGCATGATGGTGGCGCTGAAACGGGCCGGACTTCTTAAGAACCTTGCAGGGCTCATTGTCGGCGGCATGACCGACATGAAGGACAATGCGGTTCCTTTTGGAAAAACCGCCGAGGAAATTATCCATCATCACATGACGGGGAACAATATTCCGCTGATTTTTAATTTTCCCGCAGGGCACACACCAAAAAACACTTGTTTATTCATGGGTGCCGAATGTACTTTTGAAAACGGAAAATTAACCCAGCAACCTCATCCTGATTGATTTCACGCGAAACCTATATTGAACTCACCAAATTTGGAATTGTAGGTGCATTGTGCTTTGGGCTGGATTTGAGCATCTATTATGGGTTGACTACACTGCCCTGGATGCCCACCTTCGTCGCCAAATCGATTAGTACAGCATCTTCTACCCTGTTCAATTACTACCTGAATAAAACCTGGACATGGGGGCAGAACAACCGCGATGCCAAGCGTTTTACCCGCTATATAGTCCTTTACAGCATCAGCGGTTTGCTGAACGTGCTTTCCAATGAAATTTTCCTGCAATGGCTTCCCAACAATGAATTTCAGATGCTGATAGTGCACACGGAACAAGCCTTGCAAAAGCCGTTTTTCACCATCAAGCTGGATAAATTTCTTGCTGTAATAGGGGCCACCGTTGTCGGTATGGTAGTAAACTTCATTGGCCAAAAATGGTGGGTATTCAGGGAACCTTCCGGTACAGCTTTTCCGGAGGATGAAGGTAAAATCCACTAAGCAGAACCCTGTTCTGAAAACTGGTACTAAATTTGTCTTCATTTATAAAATGAGAAAGCACATACTTTTCCCTTCCCTGGCTGCACTTGCCTTGATTTCAGCCTGCGATACCCTACACCAGCTGCCGGTTCAGATTAACCTACCTACGGTGGAAAGCAATGTTCCGTCTCAGTCTGAGGTAGCCTCAGGCCTGAAAGAAGCCCTGATAAACGGCATAAGCAAAGGAACAGGCTCGCTGAATAAACCCGGAGCGTTTTTTCAAAATGCAGTGCGAAAAATTCTTTTGCCTCAGGAAGTTCGCGACCTTGAAAGTAAAATACGCAACAATGCGGTACTGAATGCCGCTATAGGCGGACAACTTGACAAAGCGGTGAAAGCCATGAACGACGGTGCAGAGAATGCCATGGGAAAAGCCATGCCCATTTTTAAGGATGCTGTAATGAATATGTCTTTTTCCGATGCCATGGGAATCCTGCGCGGTGGCAACGGCGCAGCAACCCAGTATCTGAAAAACACCACATCAGTTGCCCTGCAGCAAGCCTTTAAACCGGTTATTCAGCAAGCGCTTAACGATGTGAAAATTACCGAATACTGGAATCCCATTATTCGTGAAATTAACAAGCCGCTGAATAAAACCCTGCTGGGCATCAAACAGGATATTAATCCTGACTTGAATGCCTATGTGACTGAAAAGGCCAGCAATGCCCTGTTTCAGGAGATAGAACAGCAGGAAAATGCCATACGCGCAAATCCGGTAGAACGGGGTACAGCCCTGCTGAAAAAGGTATTTGACTACGCCGACAGCCAAAAAAAGTAAAGTGAGGGCGATCGCGGCAACACTGTTTTTTCTTTAATTTTACCTCGTGAGAGGCTTATTCCTTCTGTGTGCTTATTTACTTGCAATCCAAGGGTTGTTTGCGCAAGATAAAGGGTTTTCACAAACCATAAGCTACACCGCGACATCGGTGTCTTTTCAGGCAGCCATTTCAGGGTTTGAACAACGCATTGGAATGCCTTTCCAATACGATGCTGCGCTTGCTCCGTCAGCCGATAAAAAATTCAGCTTTAGCTACCAACAAGTGCGTGCCTCGCAGGCCCTTCATGATTTTCTGGCTACAGCCGGATTGCGGTATGAAGCTATAAACGGACAGCTTTTTTTGAAAAAACGGCTTCCCCAAAACCCGGATGCAGGCTATCGCATTTCAGGTAGGATTTTATCTGCAGGGAATGGAGAGTTTATCGGAGCCGCAGTAGTGGAAACCCCGCAAA
>VHBA01000080.1 GCA_016872175.1 Sphingomonadales bacterium
TTACAGAATTTTAATGTCTCGAGGCATGAGAGGTTGTTACGTTTACTTTAGAGACAAATCAATAGAAGAGTATTTCAAAAACAGATTAAAAAGAACATCACAGGCCAGCTTATAACAGCGTGTAAGCAATATTGCCTTGCCGCAGGCGCAACACAAGGCAACATCGCCTACACGCAAACCGTTATAAACATTGATTATAGCCCATGTGTCAAAGTGGTTAGTACTTTGCCAAGGAGCTTTAGATCACCCGTTTTGTCTCTGGAGTACCTTTCAAAAATATAGTACCTCATCAGATTTAACCAAAAATCACTATAATTGTGTTACAGAAGTCTGATAAGCATGAAGAAAAACAAACCTGTATGGCATCCGATTGTTTTAATCTCTGCCTTTTTTTTCGCACTTGGCGTATCTGCACAGCTACTGCCCCCCAAACAGGCATATCCTCTAAATATTAAACAAATACATAGCGGCCACAGTCTCACAGATCCTTTGTTTTACCCGAATTGGCCTGGACAATATGTAAATCTGGTAGCAGGCAAGAATTCGCTTCAGGGATGGCAGGTTGTCAATACCATGGTTGGAAAATCTACCATGCCTGGGTCAGCCATGAGAGCCCGCTGGGAAACCCCGGTTAGTGGCGGAGCACCTGATGCTCGCGTAAATATTGCCAACTGGGAATTGCTTTCTATCACCGAAAGAGTGCCTTTGTTGTACGAGGGTGGAAGCACCCAGCAATGGTACATAAATGGTATTAAGGAACAAAAGGATTATCTGTCGCTGTTCGTCAACAACGCCTGGACCAACGGCAATAATGGTAAGGGTTGCCCAACCTTGCTCTGGACCACCTGGACAAACATAGACAACAGCAATGGTCAATGGCGCGATATGCTGGATATTCAGGGTTCCGAATTTGAAAGAATGCAGGACTATGCCAACCAGAACAAGCCGGCGGGTGCACCCCCCGTGTACATGATTCCGGGCCACAAAATGATGGGCAGGCTGTTCGATGATATTAAACTCGGCAAAGTGCCCGGCATCACCAAAATCAACCAGTTTTTTGGAGATAATATCCATACGAATGAACTAGGTGCCTACGCCATCAGCATGATACATTATGCCTGTATTTTTAACAGCAGTCCGGTGGGGTTGCCACGAAACCTCATTCCCAACGCACCCGCCGGAACGCCAATTCCATCTGATTCGCTGGCGGGTTATATTCAAAATATGGTTTGGGATGTTGTAACATCGTACCCCAGAACAGGTATCTATAAAACTGCCAACGTCGCAAATATTTTGTCTGCTGCATCAGAACTGCATATATACCCAAATCCGGTAGAAGATGTTCTGGCTCTGGAGATGTCGGCATTCAGCAACAGCATGCCCTATATAATTATGAATGGAACCGGGAAGGTGATTTTCGAAGGCTATATAACACAACCCAACATTATAATATCAATTGCGCATTTACCGGCCGGGACCTACCTGCTTTCTGCAGGGTCAGATAAAAAACAAAATTTTTGGTTTATTAAAAGAAGGACTTGAAGGCCGTTTTGCCCTGCTTCCCTTATCACATATTGTATAGCAGACCTTTCTTTTGTTTTTTGATTTTTGTGTTTTGGGGTTTTACCTTGTCTGGGCAGTCGGTCATTATTCAGGGCAAGGTTGCCGATGCTACATCACTTGAGAAAATTGCAGGCGTCAGTATTCGCACCTTCGGACAAAATTTTGCAGCAAGCGATAATATGGGTCATTACTCGTTGCGATTGAAAAAAGGAATGCATACTATCATATTTATTGCGGAAGGTTACGCCGATACTGCGGTCGAGGTTTTTGCAGACAGTTTCATTACTACCTGCAATATATATTTGGTTAAGAAGGAAAACCTGATGAACGAAATTGTGGTGGGTGCCAGCCGATATGCAAGGCCCATGATGCAGCAGACAGGTACTGTGAACAGCATGGGTATTCGGGAAATAAGGGCAAAAAACATACAGGATGCCGCTCAGGCTGTTGAACAGTTGTCGGGTATTGTGGTTATTGATGGGCAGGCCAATGTTCGTGGTGGCAGCGGCTATGCCTTCGGGTCAGGCAGCCGCCTGATGCTGGTGGTGGACGGAATGCCGCTGCTTACTTCAGACCGCAACGATGTGAAATGGAATCTTGTGCCCATGGAAAATGTGGAACGGCTTGAACTTGCCAAAGGTGCTTCCTCGGTACAGTATGGATCCTCTGCGCTTAATGGTGTTTTGAATATTCAAACGGGTTTTGCGCGAAAAGAAAGAGAGACCACCATCAGCGCCTACACCGGGGCTTATCCCGGCAGTATTCCGGCATTCAGGCAAAAGGCGGGGGATAAGACTCCTTATACCTCCGGGTGTTATGTATTGCACAGAAGAAGAGCAGGTAAAAACGACTTTGTTTTTGATCTTTTGGGGCAAAACAATCAAAGTTGGTTGCAGGGGGAATTTGCCAAACGGTTTAGACCCCATTTCAAATTCAGACACCGCAGCAGCGACCGGCTCAATTATGGCGTGAATGTGAACGGTCTGCTTCAGCATACATCACAGTTCTTTTTGTGGATGAACGATTCGGCCGATGCATTTCAGCCCCTAAGCGGTCCTGCTACACTGGTGATTCTGAAGGAATTGTATGTCTCCGTGCAGCCATATCTGAATTTTACGGACCGCAATGGATTTGCACATGCAACGCACCTTCAGTATTACCATACAAACCATATCAATCCCGGATTTTGGACACCGTCAACGAATTTGTTCAGTGCCGATTATTATGTTCAAAAGGATATAAAAACCTGGAAGCTGGGTGCCGGCGGTATGGGTAATGCCTTTTTCTACCGCGATGATGGCATTGGCGGAAGAAAACAAGGTAATTCGGGTGCTTTGTTTGTGCAGTTTGAAAAAAAGTTTAAAAATCTGCGTTTTGAGGGTGGTGGGCGCTATGAGGTTTTCCGGCTTGACAGTCTGGTGGTATCATCAAAGCCTGTGGGCCGGTTTGCTGTTAATTATATGCCTTCACCAACATGGTCGCTGCGGTCGTCTTTTGCACAGGGATTCCGGTTTCCAAGTCCCGCTGAACGTTTGGTTACCTACAATTTGGGCGATATTTATGTGTATCCAAATCCTTCATTATTGCCCGAAATTGGCTGGAGCGTGGAATTGGGTACCCGTAAAAAATTCAGCCTTTCCACTTTTTCTGCATATGTCGACGGGGCGCTGTTTTTACAAGGATTTAAAAATATGATGGAGTTTGTTTTCGGTCAGTGGGGCGATCCATCAGCACCTATATCTGGATTGGGTTTTCGCTCAGTGAATGTAAATGATGCACGTATTGCCGGACTGGAACTAGAAAGTGGTGTGCAGGGGAAGTTCCGTGGTTGCCGAATTGCCTCCGATATCGGATATACCTACACCTATCCCGTTGATTTGAATGGGGATACTTCTTTGCGCAATACTCGTCGGTTTATTCAGGGTTTTGGCAGGGGTTTTGAAACACCCGATAGCGCATTTACGTCAGGATTGCTTCGTTACAGAAACAGGCATCTGTTGAAGTTTGATTTGGATGTTGCGCACAAAAAGTTTTCGGCCGGTGCCAGTGTACGCCACTACAGCCGCATGGATAAAATTGATATATATTTTAGCTGGTTCATTCCCGGAATTAAACGCTACCGAGATATGCACAATCAGGGAGACTGGGTGTTGGATACTCGCTTTTCATACCAGACAACGAAAGGGAGGTTCAGTCTACTGTGCAATAATGTCTTCAATTCATTTTACACCATCCGTATTGGTCGCCCCGATGCTCCGCGAAGTATAACGGTGCAGTATTTGGTGGATTTCTAAATTACACGCAACCTTAAAGAGATTAAAAAATCTGAACTGTCTGTGGCTTACGCCATTGAATTTTGTGAAGCCCATAAAGCTAGGTTTGCGCGCTGTTAAAAAACGTACTTTTTTGTTTGTGAAGGAGGTGTTTGTTCAGTATGTTTGAAAATAATACGCTACTGAGTAGCGCCAATGCGCCCAAAAAAGGTGTTATTGGCGATATAAAGTAGCGGGTATAGGCAAGTTAGTGGCAAGTTTTAACGACAGTAAATAATAAATAAAAAGTATGAGGACCTAAACAAAATCATGTAGCCATTACCCCGACAACGGAAATTAACCAATTTCGAATTTTTTAC
>VHBA01000081.1 GCA_016872175.1 Sphingomonadales bacterium
AATCCCGAAGGTCTGATACCTGCACACCTTTGCGAAAATCTGGGATATAATGACCCTGTTTCATCAGTGCAGGAGCAGGCAAATTATTTACAAAAAAAACTGGGTTGTGATAAGGTGATTGTGCTGTCTCACCTAGGGTTTGAATACCCCGGAAACCAGATCAGTGATAAAAAACTGGCTGCCGAAACCCACGGTATTGATATCATTCTGGGCGGACATACCCATACGTTCCTGAAAGCACCGGAAGTCATCAAAAATAAAAAGGGGAAAACTGTTATTGTGAATCAGGCCGGATGGGCCGGTCTGGAGCTGGGAACGATACAGCTCGAATTCAGATAATTCTCAGGAAAACGCCAGTGCGATTATATCGGCCTGCTCCTTGTCGTGGGTCTTTTTGTAGCCGGTAGCGGGGCTTGCACTGTTTCCGCGGCCAATGTAGCGCAAGGCTACAGGCCAGTCGTAACGCATCAGATGGAACCAGTAGCCCTGGTTGCGCGGCTCTTCCTGCACCCAGCAGCATTCAGCATTTTTATACTGACTGAAAATATCTTTCAATTTCCATTCAGGCAGTGGATACAGTTGTTCTACGCGCACAATGGCTACGTCCTTTATCTTGCGCTCATTGCGGGTCTGCAGCAGGTCATAATAGATTTTTCCGGTACAGAACAACACCTTGCGGGCTTTTTTCACCACTTCGGTATCTGGGTAAATGTCAAGGAAAGTGCCTTCAAAATCTGCAATGTTGCTGGTACACAGCGGGTGGCGCAGCAAACTTTTGGGACTCATGATGATCAGTGGAACCTGAAAATCGCGATTCAGCTGACGGCGCAGGGCATGGAAAAGGTTGGCAGGTGTGCTGGGATAAATTACCTGCATGTTGCCGCCTGCGCACAATTGCAGGTAGCGCTCGGGGCGGGCACTGCTGTGTTCGGGGCCTTGTCCTTCGTAACCGTGGGGCAGCAGCATGGTAAGACCGCTGAATTTGCCCCATTTGGTTTCGGCGCTGGCAATAAACTGGTCAATCATGATTTGCGCACCGTTGGCGAAGTCACCAAACTGTGCTTCCCAGATGGTAAGCCCTTCGGGTAACATGGAGCTGTAGCCATACTCAAAGCCCAGTGCGGCATATTCGCTCAGCAGGCTGTTGTGTACACCAAAACGGGCCTGTTTTTCAGAGATGTGTTGCAACGGAATAAATTCCTGTTCGCTGTCTTCCTTTTTAACAACCGCATGTCTGTGGCTGAACGTGCCGCGTTCCACATCTTGTCCGGCAAGACGCACGGGGTGGCCTTCGTCCAGCAGCGAAGCATAAGCGAGCAATTCGCCCATGGCCCAGTCCAGGGTGCCGTTTTGCAACATTTTTTTGCGGTCTGCAAAAAGGCTCTGCACTTTTTTAATGGGCAGGTTGTCTTCCGGGATAGTGGTAATTTTGTCGCCCAGTTCCAGTAGTTTTTTCTTTTTAATGCCGGTTTTTACCTCTTTGCTAAAATCCTTTTCGGTGGGGTGACGGAAGCCGTCCCAGCGGTCTTTCATGGTTTTCTTACCGGGTTTTAGGTCGCCTTTGGCTTCCTCAAATTTTTCCTGCAGCAACTGTTTGAACTGCAATTCCATTTCTGCAGCCAGCTCTGCATCGATTTCGCCCCTGTCCAGTAGTTTTTTCTTGTAAATCTCGCGGGGGTTGGGGTGTTTATCGATAAGTTTATACATGAGGGGCTGCGTAAAACGGGGCTCATCGCCTTCGTTGTGACCGTATTTGCGGTATCCCAGTAAATCAATGAAAATATCGCTGTTAAATTCCAGACGGTAGGCCATGGCCAGTTTCACGACATGTACCACGGCTTCCACATCGTCTGCGTTTACATGCAGCACGGGGCAAAGTGTAACCTTGGCCACGTCTGTGCAATAGGTGCTGGTTCTGGAATCGCTGTAGTTGGTAGTGAAACCAATCTGGTTATTGGTCACTACGTGAATGGTTCCGCCCACATAGTAGGCTTCCAGTCCACTCATCTGCACTACTTCATATACAATGCCCTGTCCGGCTACGGCGGCATCGCCATGAATGAGGATGGGGCAAATTTTGCTTACATCATTGCCGTATTTGGTGTCGAGCTTGGCTCTTGCAAGGCCTTTTACCACGGGGTTTACAGCTTCCAGGTGGCTTGGATTATCTGCCAGTCGCAGGTGTACGGTTTTGCCGCTTGCGGTCTCTACATCTGTGCTGTAGCCCAGGTGGTATTTCACGTCACCTTCGAAATCTTCATCTTCTTCGTTTTGAAAAACCTTGCCTTCAAATTCCCCAAAAATAGCGCTGTATTGTTTGTGGAACACATTGGCCAGCACGTTCAGGCGCCCACGGTGGGCCATGCCCATCACGAATTCTTCAACACCCAATCCGGCTCCATACTGAATAACCGCATCCAGTGCGGGAATCAGACATTCAAGTCCTTCTACGGAAAAGCGCTTTTGACCGATGTATTTGGTATGGATAAAGCTTTCAAAAACGGTGGCCTGGTTGAGTTTTTTAAGAAAATGGCGTTTCTCATCCGTGGTTAAATCCGGATTGTTGCGGGTTTTTTCGAAACGTTCCTGTAGCCAGCCTCTGCGACGGGGGTCGCGAATGTAGGAAAACTCACAGCCGATGCTTTGGCAATAGGTTTGTTCCAGCAGGTTGATAATATCCTTTAAGGGAGCGTACCCCAAACCTACTTCTACGCCTGCGCTGAAAGCTATGTCCAAATCAGCATGGCTGAGGCCAAAGTTTTCGATATCGAGCGTTGGGCTGTATTGGCGGCGTTCGCGCAGGGGATTGGTTTTGGCAAACAAATGTCCACGCTGACGGTAGGCATTGATGAGGTTTAGAACCTGAATTTCTTTGAGGGCATCTTCGCTCACGGGTCCGCCGGCTTCGGCTTTGCCCGAACCCATGTCAAATCCTTCAAAGAATTTTCTCCAGCCAAAATCCACGCTTTCCTTATCGGCGCGGTATTGCTCATACAACTGGTCAATGGCCGCAGGATCGGCGTTTAGCAGGTAGGAATCATCGGGCTGGCTCATAATGCGAATATAACCGCAAAATTAAGCACTGCGCCTCATTTTTGGCACAACAAATCACAGGGGTTTTTTCAAATACTTATTAATTCTGGAATACGGAAGTGAAACGTCTGTTGGCCCCATGGCATAAGGTGCTATTTCATACGCATTAAAATAGAAAAAAAGACCTTCAGCATCCAGACCAAAGTTGTCATTGAGGTGGAACTTATTGTCGCTAAACCAGTAACCGGCTTTTTCGAGAGATGTCCTGGGACCAAGTTTATTGTCTTTTCTAAAAATTTCTTCCGCTATTTTCAAAATCGCCAAGGTGTCGGTAAACAGCGACTGCCAGTTTTTTACGGGTGAAATATCCGGCAGGCTGTAAACCATGTAGGCAACACCCCCCATGGGATGTGCACCACCGTAATACCCATTGATTGACTGGTACAAGCAAATGTTATTAGGGGTTTGATGAGATAGTCCATTGTTATTTTCTTCATACCAGTTTAATCCGAAGGAATAATTAATGGGAGAGCTGTCTTCTGCTTCAAATTGCTCATTCCAGCCTACAGCCCAATCGTTGAAGTCTTCGGTCATTATTGCCTTTAATTCCTCCAGCGACCCAATGTTTTTTTCATTGACCAAGCCATACAGTTGGTTATTGAGTTCTTTACCAGCTTGGGTTGATTCATCAAACCATATGAAATAATGATTGCGGTTGCAGTTGACCGTATCCACTGTACCTTCTTCGTTTTGTACGATGTGAGAAAGTCCGAATTTCAGGCTATCGGTTTTGAAGGTCAGAGGCTGTGCTTTGACCGCAAGGGCAAGAAAAAACAACAGCGTTGTAAGAATGATTTTGTGTTTCAATTCCGGTTGGTTTTAATCAGTAGTTTTCCCAGTGTTTGGTAGTCCAATAGGAGTTCGGTTTCGCCCTGCTCATAGGGTGCTATTTCGTAAACATTGTAAAAAAACAGAATTCCTTTTTCCGTGTAGGCAAAATTGTCGGGCAGATAGAATTTTCCATTCCAGAACCAGGTTTTGCTGATATCTGCATTATCATCCATTCCTTTTGCCTTTCGAAAGGTTTTTTCTGCAATTTTAATAACGGCATTAGTATCGGAAAATAA
>VHBA01000082.1 GCA_016872175.1 Sphingomonadales bacterium
CAAAGTTGTCAAATTTGCGTACGGCCCGGACAAACCCCTACCAGCGCCTTACAATATTAAATCCCAGCCTTAAATCGCCTTTACCGAAACTGCCATTATTACCCGTCATGTAGCGAAATTCGTTGAGTGCATTGGCGTTGCTACAGGTAATCTGAAATGCGTGTCCCGCTGTCCAGAATTCAAGCCCGATGCCAGCTGCGGGTTTGCTGCTTTCAGTGATTCGTTTGTTGAACACCTGCACCAATTCACCTGTAACATGAATGCGGTCGTTAATACGGTACCTCACATTGCCCGCCAGTAAAGGCACATCGTTGGCATCGGATGCAGTTTCCACCAGGTTGCGGTGCACCAGGGTAGGAGCCATTTGCAACATAAACATGTGGCGTCCCATATGGAAATTTCGGCTAATCAGTAATTGGTGCGTATAATTGATCCTATGCGTGTTGTAGTATGGATTAAGGCCTGTTAAATTCTTTTCAAATAAATATGCCATATCACTCAGCCAGGTTACCGCAGTTTTATATGGATTGGTGCCATCGGTTTTCACAATACCCCATTTAAAATAAGCATTGCTAGTTTTGCCCATGCCACTGCGGCCTGCACCTATCGTAATATTACGATTTAGTCCATAATCAAGGCCAATTCTGATGTTGCTTTGGTCCAAACCCCAGGCACCTTCATAACCCGAACTCAGCAATCCAAAACGGTGTTGTATGCAAAATTCCAATTGCTTTTTATCCAGCGTCTGGGTTCCATGTCCATTGATAATGCGAAAACTGTTGTGAATGGTTCTGCGCAGAATTAAAATATCATGGGTTATATTATCTTCAGGGGCAATAGCATCGGATTTTACACTGCTATCGGTTTGTGAAAATACATTGGCTGAAAAACCAATTAACAGAACGATATAATTAATTATTCGGCGCACCTTTATCAATCCACGATTTTAATTTTGATAAATTGCAATTGCTCCATTTGGGTCCGCTTGGTGGCATTTGTTTGCTGCCGGTATATGGTGCAATCCAGGATAATACGCCATATAGTTGTCCGCTTTTCGCATACACCAAAATTTCAGCATGGGTAGACAATGCCACACCTGCCGTGGGCGATTGTGTATTGTGACAGCCTGTGCACTGCGCATCAATCAGCGGCTTAATATCTTTGGCAAAGCTTACATTGACTGTATCACAATTGGCTTGTCTGGGATATAATTCTTCTTTGTTATCGTAATAACACGATGAAGCAATTATAGTAGTAATTACAAGGCTATTTATTAGCTTAATCATTAGGTGCACCCGCATTAATCCATTTTTCAAATTGTTTAATCTGGCAATCACTCAGTTTATTCCCACCTTTGGGCATCCAGTTGGTGGGGTGGGTTAGACTGTTCAGTAATGTGCCGTTTTTAGCATAAGAAGCTATGGAGGTGTGAGATGACAAATCCACCGACCCCGAAGTATTGGGGTAGGCATGACAACCTGCACAATACTTATCAATCATGGGTTGAATGTTAGCAGAAAATTTAAATTGGTTACTGTCGCAATCAGTAGGACAGTTGGTGGTGTTTTTCGCCCCCAGCATGATCCATTTCTGAATAAGAATTTTCTGTTCGCTATTAAGATTGCCATATTTTGGGCCACCCATTTTACCTTTTATCTCCTGAAAAATTTCGCTGTCTGACGGGTCGCCGGGTTTAATGCCACCGGCCATGATGCCTTGCCATGAATTTAAAATCAATTCTTCTTCTGCGGTAACCGCGTCATGGCAACCGCTTTTGGCGCAGTTTGTCACAAAAATGGGAAGGATGTCCCTCTCAAAACAAATGGCTGAATCAGCAGCCGTAAGCACAATCACCGGTTCGTGTTTACAGCCCTGGGTCTGTATCAGAGACAGGATTAACACCAAAGCAAAAACTATCTTGGAAAACCTCATGGTCATCAATGCCACAAAGTAACAACTTTACCCCCAATTTGCTGTGCAATAAATCGTAATTTTGCGGTCATGACACAAAAAGGTCCTATTTCTCAGTTTGTAGAGAAACACTATTTGCACTTCAATGCGGCCGCTTTGGTTGATGCCGCCAAAGGATATGAAACCCACCTCACCGAAGGCGGGAAAATGATGGTTACCCTGGCAGGCGCCATGAGTACGGCTGAGCTGGGTAAAAGTTTGGCTGAAATGATCCGTCAGGATAAAATTGATATTATCAGCTGCACCGGTGCCAACCTCGAGGAAGATATCATGAACCTGGTGGCCCACAGTCATTATAAGCGTGTGCCTCACTACCGCGATCTGAGCCCCCAGGATGAATGGGATTTGCTTGAAAATCACTACAACCGTGTTACCGATACCTGTATTCCCGAAGAGGAGGCCTTCCGCCGTTTGCAAAAGCACATTCACCGCGTGTGGAAAGATGCTGATGATAAAGGCGAGCGTTATTTCCCCCATGAATACATGTACAAAATGCTGCTTTCCGGCGGTCTGGAGCAGTATTACGAAATAGATCCCAAAAACAGCTGGATGCTGGCTGCCGCCGAGAAAAATCTGCCCATTGTAGTTCCCGGTTGGGAGGATAGCACCATGGGCAACATTTTTGCCAGCTATATCATTAAAAACGAAATGAAGGCAAGCACCATGAAAAGCGGCATTGAATACATGGTCTGGCTGGCCGACTGGTATCGCCAGAACAGCAGCGGCAAGGGTGTAGGGTTTTTCCAGATTGGTGGCGGTATTGCCGGCGATTTCCCCATCTGTGTAGTGCCCATGATGTATCAGGATTTGGAGTGGCACGATGTGCCTTTCTGGAGCTATTTCTGCCAGATTAGCGACAGCACCACCAGCTACGGAAGCTACAGTGGTGCGGTGCCTAACGAAAAAATTACCTGGGGCAAGCTGGATGTAAATACGCCTAAGTTTATTGTGGAAAGCGATGCTACCATTGTGGCACCGCTGATTTTTGCCTGGGTATTGGGATGGTAAGCATGAAAAAAATCCTCATTTTTACTGCGTTATTCTTGAGTGCATTTGCTACAAAGGCCCAGGACAAACTCGCCTACACCCTGTTCAATGGCAAGGGTAAAAAGGCTAACTACGGCCAAATGCTGAAAGCCATGCAGGGCGCGGATGTAGTGCTGTTTGGCGAATACCACGATAACCCCATTGTACACTGGCTGCAGTTTGAAAGCACCCGCGATGTGTTTGCACTACGCCCCAACATGGTACTGGGTGCCGAAATGTTTGAAGCCGATGTGCAAACGGTGGTGGACCGCTACGTATTCGACAGCCTGCCTGAAAAAGAGTTTCAAAAAACGGCCAGGCCCTGGCCCAACCATAAAACCGATTACAAACCCTTGCTTGATTTTGCCCGGGAGAAGCGTATTCCATTTATAGCTACCAACATTCCCCGCAAGTTTGCAAGTGCAGTGTTTCGTGGCGGTTTCGAAGCTCTGGACACCCTTTCAGCCCTGCAAAAAAGTTGGGTTGCTCCGCTGCCTCCCATGTATGACAGCACGTTACCCTGCTATGCCGATATCGGGAAAGCCGTGGGTATGCATGGTGGACCCAATCTGCCCAAAGCACAGGCCATTAAGGATGCTACGATGGCGCATTTTATAGTGAAGAACTACAAAGCAGGACAAATTTTCATTCACTACAACGGTGCCTATCACAGCAATAATTATCAAAGCATTTACTGGTATTTGAAAAAGCTGAATCCGGCCCTGAAAATTGTCACCATCAGCACAGCTTTGCAAACGCAATTAAAAACGATGGATGCCGAAAACAAAGGCCTCGCTGATTTTATTATTGTTACGCCGGAAGACATGACCAGAACACACTGATTTAGTTGATAGTTTACAGTTGAGAGTGTATAGTTGAAATGCAACTTAAAAACTACTAATACATATAAATTATTTCATTCTTTAATTCCTTCATTTTTTCATTAAATCAACCAATCAACCAACATGCCCGACCTAACCACCAAATCCGACATAGAAATTATCGTTCGCGAGCAGTATAAAAAATTGTTGGAAGATGAATACACCGTGCCGGTATTTT
>VHBA01000083.1 GCA_016872175.1 Sphingomonadales bacterium
GTGCCTGGAGCCTTGTAGCCCTGGGCATTGGCGCCATCATCGGCGCCGGATTGTTTGTGAGAACCGCGGCTGCGGCCGGGCAGGCAGCAGGACCCGGTGTAACCCTGGCCTTTGTGGTAGCCGCCATTGGATGCGCTTTTGCCGGGTTATGCTACGCTGAATTTGCATCCATGATTCCCATTGCAGGTAGTGCTTATGCCTACAGCTACGTTACCATGGGCGAAATTGTGGCCTGGATCATCGGCTGGGCACTGATTATGGAATACGCCCTCGGAGCTGCTACCGTTTCCATCGCCTGGAGCGAATACCTGAATAACCTGCTGGGAGGCGGGATACCCTATGAATGGTGCCATTCCCCGTTTGAGGTTTCTCAAAGGGGGGTGCACGGCATAATGAACTTGCCCGCCATAGGTATTCTGAGTCTGCTTACCCTGCTGCTTATCAAAGGCACAAAGGAGTCGGCATTCATCAACGCCATCATTGTATTTGTGAAAGTGGCTATCGTGCTGCTGTTCATTTTCATCGGATGGAAGTTTATCAACCCTGCCAATTACGATCCTTATTTGATTCCGGAAGGAACCAAACCCGTCTTGAATCCGGATGGTACCATTAAAAATGCCTACGATGGGTTTTTCCGTCACGGATGGGGCGGCATTATCGGTGGAGCCGGTATCGTATTCTTTGCCTTTATCGGCTTTGATGCCGTTTCTACCGCTGCACAGGAAGCCAAAAACCCCAAGCGCGACATGCCCATCGGCATTTTGGGTTCACTGGTGGTTTGTACCATTCTTTATATTCTTTTCGGTCACGTCCTCACCGGCGTAGCCAACTGGAAAGATTTTGCCGATCCCGCCAAAGGTGGTGAGGCATCTGTGGCCTATGCTATTTCCAACTTTATGCCCGGTTATGAATGGCTGGCAACTGCCGTAACCATTGCCATTCTGGCGGGTTTCTCGTCTGTAATTTTGGTGATGCTAATGGGGCAAAGCCGTGTGTTTTATACCATGAGCACCGATGGTCTTATCCCAAAAGTGTTTTCCGACCTTCACCCCAAATTCCAGACACCCTACAAAGCCAACATCATTCTGTTTGTTTTTGTGGGCTTGTTTGCTGCCTTTGTTCCCATTCACGTGGCAGGTGACCTCACTTCTTTCGGAACCCTGTTTGCCTTTATTCTTGTGAGCCTGGGTGTGATGATTATGCGCAAAACCTCACCCGAAATTCAGCGACCTTTCAAAACCCCGTTGGTGCCATTTGTTCCCATCATGGGCGCATTAATTTGTCTGGGTATGATTATCGGGTTGGATCAGCAAACGCTGATTGTAGCGGCTGTTTGGATGCTTGCCGGTTTGCTCATTTATTTCCTTTACAGCAGGCAACGCAGCAAACTTAGCAACCCATCTGAAATTTTGACCCACGCTTCCGACTTTGAGAAACAATAAGCCGTTTGAAAACAGCTTCTGATAAACAAGGCCTGGGCCTGCTCGATGCCACACTCATCGTGTCGGGGAGCATGATTGGCTCGGGTATTTTTATTGTTTCTGCCGAAATGGCGCGCGGTGTGGGCAGTTCAGGCTGGCTTTTGCTGGCTTGGCTGCTGGCGGGTGTAATTACCCTGCTGGGCGCCCTTAGCTACGGCGAACTGGCAGGCATGATGCCCAAAGCAGGCGGACAATACGTGTATATTCAAAAAGCCTTTGGTAAACTTACCGGGTTTGTTTACGGCTGGACAGTTTTCACGGTTATTCAAACAGGCGTAATTGCCGCTGTGGCCGTGGCTTTTGCTAAATACACCGGACAAATATTTCCGTTCTGGAACGAGAACCACATTTTGCTGCAATTGGGCAGTTTCACTGTTTCCTGGGCACAGGTGCTGGCCATCGTTCTGATTGTTTTCCTAACTGCTGTTAATACCATGGGCATTGAGGAAGGAAAGTGGCTGCAGCGCTTGTTTACCCTCTCCAAAATGCTGGCCATTTTGGGTTTGGTGGTGGCGGCTTTTGTGATAGGCGGTAAAACGGATTACCTCCATCAAAATTTTGAAAATGCCTTTCGCGCCACTGCTTCCGCTGAAACAAGTATAAACTGGCACTCCATAGGTTCGCTGGCACTGCTGGCCGCATTTGGTACCGCCATGGTAGGCAGTTTGTTCAGTTCTGATGCCTGGAACAACGTTACCTTTATTGCCGGTGAAATCCGGCAGCCAGAACGGAATATTCCCCGCAGCCTGTTTTTGGGCACGCTAATGGTTACAGTGCTTTATATACTGGCAAACCTAGCCTATCTGTCGGTACTTCCGCTACAGGGAACTTCCCTGGATTCAGTTGAAAGCAGCGGAATCAGCCATGCGCCATTTGGCCGTGTAGGGACATCTGCAGCGCAAATGATGTTTGGCGAGCCCGGTGTAATATTAATGACCATACTCATCATGATTAGCACATTTGGCTGCAACAACGGCATGATCCTCGCGGGGGCGCGGTTGTTCAGCACCATGGCCAAAGATGGATTGTTTTTCAATGCTGCAGGCAAACTCAACAAAAACGGTGTTCCGGCCAATGCATTGTGGGCGCAGGCGCTGTGGGCTTCCGTACTATGCCTTAGTGGCAGCTACGGCGATTTGCTAAAATACTGCACGTTTGCTTCCTTGCTTTTCTATATGGTAACCGTGGCCGGTCTGTTGCGCTTGCGCAAAACCGAACCCGATATGGAAAGACCCTACAAGGTCATCGGCTATCCGGTTGTGCCGGTTCTATACCTGTTGCTGGCGGGCTTTGTGGCCGCGAGCCTAATGGTGTTTGAATGGAAAAATTCAGGCATTGGTTTGGGCATTGTGGCGCTGGGCGTGCCGGTTTATATGCTGCTGAAATCAAAAGGGGTATAAATAGGATTGTTGCATAGGTCAGAAAAATCGAAGCATGGCAAACGTTCTAATCCCATTCGATAAGACACTTCATGCTACAAATACGTTTCTACCCCACAAACAACCACACCGTGAGGGCGTACATACCCACCAGCAGCAAGATGGTAAGGCTAAGGTTTTTTAGTTCCGCATTTTATGGCGTGCATGATTCCGGGGTTGTTGGTGCTTTATCTGTATTATCTCAATAATATACTATTTTACATGTATACAAATAATTTTGTTACCTCTTTAACTTAAATTAGTTTCTTCTGAACCATTTTCACAGCAAAATTCTTAATTCATGATTTTATTAGCCTCTTTACTCCGGGCAACTTCCTGTTGAGTTCTAATATTGTCTGCCGGTTTTTTGCAGGCGCAGCACCTCACCATTTCCACTTCCGGCGAAACAGGCCCAACAAGCGGCACCAACTGGAGCATAACCGGAACCACCCTGAACGTAGCATCTTCCGGCACAGCCAACATACATCCAAGTGTAATTACGAATCACCTTACCAATACGGACAGTTTAACCATCAATTTGCCGTGGCAAAGCCCGTTTGTGCAAACAACAGCAGCACCGCCACTTCAGAAAACAGCCCTGTACACATCTATCCCAATCCTTCAAAAGGAACATTAAACATCTACAGTGCAGATGGCGGTAATTACCAGATCTATGATAGGGCCGGTCGTTTGGTAAAATCAGGCAAACTGGATTCCGATACCCGCATAGAGGGCTTGATTACAGGTGTCTATTTCATCACGGTTCAATCAGGAGATAATCGGTATTCGCAAAAACTAATGGTGGAATAAATTAGGGTATATAACCGCTTATTACACCCTTGAAAAATGAAGGACAAGTAAGCACAACCTTTTGTAATTCTTTGTATTAACCTTTAAAAAGCACCCTAAAGCATTTAGGGTGCTTTTTTGTTACATGCAGATTTGACAACTTTTCAAAAGTTGTCAAATCTGCCCGTTTATTAGACCCCATCGGGGGTGGTTGCCCCGTATAACCTTATTTCTTGCGTTTGGGCGCGTTGCTGCGTTTGATCCGCTCTACGTAGCGCTGCTCTTTTTCATTTAGGAAACGCCATTTG
>VHBA01000084.1 GCA_016872175.1 Sphingomonadales bacterium
CCTCCAATATTCAGCTGCAGATTTCTATACCATTTACCACTTACACTTCCGCAACCGAGATTTCTTTTGCGTCCGTCTCCCTGATTCCAGTCACTGGTAATCATGCTGGCTGAAACAGTTGTACTGTCGCAATCTACTACAAGAATATAATTGTAATTAAGGGTAACCGGGGTTTTAAACTTCGCATCAAACTGCACATCCGTTAAAAATACGGATGACCGCATGATGGTATCTACAGTTACCGTATCACTTGCCAGCGGTAATCCGGTTGGCAGCGAGTCGGAACCGGCCTTATACAAATGGCAACACAATTTGATGAAAACAGGTCGTGCAGGCGTAACTGAATTTGCAACCGCAAACAGCCTGAAACCGGATATTGTCAGCTCCTGAGGTGCTCCGTAAAATTGCCCCAGACTACTTCCGCTTCTTAACGTAACAAAGCGATATCCCTTGTTCCCATATTGCACAAAGTAAGATGTATCCTCCTTGCAGGCTGTGGGCTTTGAAACACTCCTCCTAACTGTCTCAAAAGGTTTATTTTCAACCAGGTTCGAGAGGATTTTAGTACCACCAACAGACTGAAACTGCGCCTGCAGACTCAATCCAACCATATTTATAAGCAATAATGTATATTTCAGCTTCATAGTGTAAAACTAAACAAATAGTATTTAAAAACAAAAATGAAATTGTCTCATTGCTTTTATTTTTACTCAATTTACTACATAGCAACCAATTAAGCAGAATGGCAAAATAGCCGAAATACGTAATTCGGATAATTGTTTTACCTTTGGCCCATCATTATGGGAAATCAAATTTTGAAAGGCAAGCGCGGTATCATTTTCGGCGCACTCAATGAAAATTCGATCGCCTGGCAGGTAGCGGAACGTTGTCATACAGAAGGAGCACAAATTGTATTGACAAATGCCCCTGTTGCGGCACGCGTAGGACAAACAGAAGAACTGGCCAAAAAACTGAATGCACCGCTCATTTATGCCGATGTAACCAAAATGGAAGACCTGGAAACCCTAGTGAGCCAGAGCAAGGAAAAATTGGGCGGCAAGCTCGATTTTGTGCTGCACAGCGTAGGCATGAGCCTGAATGTCCGTAAAAAAATCCCATACACGGAGTTAAACTATGAGTACATGCACCAGACACTGGATATTTCAGCCATGTCATTTCACCGCCTGATGCAAACGCTTTGGAAACAAGATGCCATGGCGGAATGGGGCAGCATTGTAGGTTTGACCTATATCGCCTCTCAGCGTGTGTTCCCGGATTATAGCGAAATGGCCGAGGCCAAATCATTGCTGGAAAGCATAGCCCGCAGTTTCGGATATCACTTCGGCAAAAATAAAAAAGTGCGTGTAAATACCATTTCACAAAGCCCGACTAAAACCACGGCCGGCAGTGGTGTTGGTGGTTTTGATGCCTTCTTTAATTACGCAGACATCATGAGCCCGCTGGGCAATGCAGATGCCAAAAGCTGTGCGGATTACTGTGTATCTATGTTCAGCGACTACACCCGCATGGTAACCATGCAGAATTTATTTCATGACGGTGGCTTCAGCTATACCGGTATCGCTGCCGATTTGATGGAAAATTTTAAAGATCCAAACAGCTGATTTTAAAAATATTCCCAAGTTTTTTATTTTTGCCTCATTATGGGTAAAGGAGACTTGAAAACCAAACGCGGTAAAATCCATAACGGATCTTACGGCAAACACAGACCCTACAGGGTAAAGGCCGCAGCAACACCGGTAGCCGCTGCACCAAAGAAAAAAACAAAAAAGGCCTGAACGGGGCCTTTTTTCATGGACTTAATCTGCATTTGGTCCAGCCTCCTACTGCAGAATATGAATATGCTATGCGGTCATGCACCCGGCCCGGCCTGCCCTGCCAAAATTCAAGGTAGTCAGGCATTAACCTAAAACCTCCCCAGTGTGCAGGACGAACAAGTGGCTTATCCGGGTCACTTTCCATAAATTCCTTCATGGCTGCATCCAATTCCTCGCGGGAATTTACCACACTGCTCTGGGCAGAAACAATGGCTCCAGCCTGGCTCAGTCTTGGCCGACTTTGAAAATAAGCATCACTCTCAGCTGCGGAAACCTTTTCTACCTTGCCTTCTATCCTAACCTGCCTTTCCTGCTGCGCCCAGTGAAAATTGAGACTTGCAAAAGGATTTTCTATCAGTTCATGGCCTTTTTTGCTGTTGTAATTGGTATAGAAAACAAACCCCCCGTCTGAAATACCTTTAAGCAGCACCACCCGTGAAGATGGCCGGTTGTTTACAGCGGTTGAAAGTACCATGGCATTGGGTTCGTATAGGTTTTCATGCATGGCAAAATCAAACCAGTTGGTAAACGCTTCAAGCGGGTTCTGCGGCAAATCCTCAGGATTCAGAAAAGACCGGCTATATTCTTTACGTAAATCGGCGATATCAGATCGGTTCATAATGTTTCTTCAAAGTAACAAAAAAGAAAGCCCTGCAACAAGGCAGGGCTTTCTTTAATGAGATTCGTTATAACTTCTTAGCGATTGATGCTTACACTGCGTGTAACCACACCGTTTTCGGTGGTGATTTTCACCAGATAAACGCCTTCAGACAGGTTTTGCATGCGCAACTCCGCCTGATTGCCTTTCAGGCTTATGCCTGCTTCTACGGCCTCGCCAAGTACGTTGTATACAGCAATCTTCTGTATACGGCTGCCTGATTCCACATTTACCAGTCCGTTGCTGGGGTTTGGATACAACTTGATGCTGCCCTCGCCCACACCTGTGGTACCCATGCTATTGCGAACCGATTTCGCAATTGTCTTACTGCACTCGCAATCTGCCTGGTTTCTGGTGTACAACGTGATGTCAAAGTCGCCCTCATAAGGGAACTGATACACACCACTTGCCGTATTCATTGAACCTCCGTCTGAGAACCTATAGCGATAGAATGGATATGTGGTATTGGCGGCCTGAACCTTGATGGTTCTGTAGCCGTCACCTGGAGTCCAGTCATCAGTTACAGTGAACGTACAGCTTGGCAACTCAAATACCTGTAGCGGCTTGGTGATTACCGTTTCGCAAGCACCATCCACTACTACTTTCAGCTTCACATTCGGACTGAATGAGTTGGTTGTATTGTAGGTGTGCATTGGGTCACTCACATTCGAAAGCGGTGAACCATCTCCGAAATCCCACTCATACACCATATTGCCCTGCTTCACACTAGACTTGTTGTCGAACTGAACGGGTTTGCCTGAGCAGGTGTTCTGCACGCTGAAGTCTGCTATTGCCTGGGTCCCTACGTTCAGCGTCTTGGTCATGCTATCGCTGCAGCCATTGTTTACGCTTACCACCAGCTTCACGGTTTTTGGGCCGAGGGTGGTGAACTGATATAAAGGACTGTTTGCTGTTGATGTATTACCATCTCCAAAACTCCACTTGGGGGCGGATGCAAAACCACTGATGGCGGCAGTGCTGTTGGTAAACTGGGTTGGGGTTTGGTCACATACCTGACCATTGCTCCACGTTACCACAGGCGCACTGCCGATATCTATCTTCTTAATGGTTGTATCTGCACAACCAAACTCTGATATAGATATCAGACGAACTGTATAGTTGCCGCCTGCTTTGAACTGGTGCAAAGGACTCTTAACCGTTCCTACTTCTCCGTCGCCAAAGCTCCAGCTCTGACCCAAAATACCACTCACCAAGGTGCTCTTATTGGTAAACTCTACTGGTACATTGCTGCAGAATTTCTGTCCTGGTGCGCTCGGAAAAGTGAAGTCTGATACTGGGGTGTGGAACAGATAGGCAGTCTTGGTACGTGTTGCAGGACATCCATTGTCTTCCACGGTAAGGGTTACATTATACTGGCCAGGTTTGCTGTACTTAAAGGTGGCATCCTTATTGGTGGAATTGGTACTGGGCGTCACGCCAAAGTTCCACTTATAGGTAAGTTTACCCAAACCTGCAGATGTGTTGATGAACTGGTGG
>VHBA01000085.1 GCA_016872175.1 Sphingomonadales bacterium
ATACGCTCGTTACCGAACTTAACGTGCTGGGAACCTTTGATCCCATTATCCCCGAGGCCTGGCAACAACCCGATTATGTGATGCTGGGCAACCTTACACCCCAGGTGCAGCTCACCACCCTGAGCCGCCTCACCCGCCGCCCCAAAATGGTGGTGATGGATACCATGAATTTCTGGATGGATATTGCCATGGATGATCTGCGCCAGGTGCTCCATAAAGTGGATGTGCTGGCCATCAATGATGAAGAAGCTCGACAGCTCAGCGGTGAACATAGTTTGGTAAAGGCCGCCAAAAAGATTCAGGCCATGGGACCATCCACCCTCATCATCAAAAAAGGTGAACACGGTGCCCTGCTGTTTGGCGAAGGACAAATATTTTTCTGTCCCGCCCTGCCTTTGGAAGACGTATTCGATCCCACCGGGGCCGGAGATACCTTCGCCGGCGGATTTATTGGCTATATGGCCCGCACCGGCAGCAACCGTTTCGAGGATATGAAAAAAGCCCTGCTGTATGCCAGCTGCATGGCCAGCTTCTGTGTGGAAAAATTCGGCACCGAGCGCCTGCAGGAAATCAGCATGGACGACGTGAACGCGCGCCTGGAAGAATTTAACCGCCTTATTCGTATCGATTAACGCACGCCGCAGCGAAACAGCTGCATATCACCTAAAAGGCCCTTTAATTCGTCGCCTTTGGACACGGGTCCCACGCCTTCGGGCGTGCCCGTGAAAATCAAATCACCGGTTTTGAGCATGAAGTACTGCGAAACATGCGCAATTACTTCATCCACCGAGTGCATCATCATTTGGGTGTTGCCTTTTTGCACGGTCTCGCCGTTTTGGGTGAGGTGAAAGTCAAGGTTTTTCATGTCCAGCCCGGTTTTGGGGATGAATTTGCCAATCACGGCAGAGTGGTCAAAACCCTTGGCTTTTTCCCAGGGCAGCCCTTTTTCTTTGAGCTTGCTTTGCAAATCGCGGGCGGTAAAGTCAATGCCCACGGTGATTTCGTCGTAATAATCGGCTGCAAACTGCACCGGAATGGCTTTCCCGTTTTTATTGATTTTTACCACCACTTCTATTTCGTGGTGTACATCCCGGGTGAATTCGGGAATAAAAAACGGGGCGTTGTTGCGCAGCACCGCGGTATCCGGCTTGATGAAAATGACCGGCTCATCGGGCATGGCATTGTTCAGCTCCCGCACATGGGCAGCGTAATTGCGGCCTATGCAAACGATTTTCATTTGTTGCGAACGATGGTTTTGTCTCTTTCGGGTCCGAGGGAAATAACGCGGATGGGCGTATTCAGGTTCTCTTCGATGAAGGTGATGTAATCCTTAAAGGAATCCGGCAGGGCATCAAAACCACCGCTGTGGTCCAGGTGTGCGCCAAAGCCGGTAAAAGTGCGGTAGTTGGGCAGTACATCCGTGCTGCAAAGATTGGCGGGCACTTGATTGGTTTCCTCACCGTGAATGGTGTAGGACGTGGCGGCTTTTACCTCGGGTATATCGCACATCACATCCGATTTCATCATGATGAGTTCATCCACACCATTCAGCATGCAGGTATATTTCAGGGCCACCATGTCCAGCCAGCCGGTGCGGCGGGGTCTTCCGGTGGTAGCGCCAAATTCGTGTCCTTTTTTGCGCAGCAGTTCGCCCATATCATCATTGAGTTCCGTGGGGAAGGGGCCACCACCGACGCGGGTGCAGTATGATTTGAAAATGCCATATACCTTGCGAATTTGCTTGGGCGCCACGCCCAGTCCGCTGCAAACACCGCCGGCCAGTGTGGTGCTTGAGGTTACAAACGGATAAGATCCAAATTCCACGTCCAGCATGGAGCCCTGGGCACCTTCGGCCAAAATCTTTTTACCCTGCTGAATGGCTTCATTGATGAGGTATTCGGAGTTTACCAGCTGCAGCTTTTTCAGGTCTTCCAGCGCGGCAAAAAATGCGGTTTCTTCTTCCTGTAGGTTGAACTGTGTGTAGCCCAGCGATGCAATCTGTGTGAGATGCATTTCCACGGTTTGCTTATAGCGATCTATGAAATCTGCTTCCAACGCATCGCCGATGCGCAGGCCGCTGCGGCCGGTTTTATCGCGGTAGGTGGGGCCAATGCCGCGCAGCGTGCTGCCAATTTTGGCATCGCCTTTAGAAGCCTCAGAAGCGGCATCCAAAATGCGGTGCGTTGGCAGAATCAGGTGGGCTTTTTTGGAAACCAGCAGGCGCTCGGCATAATCGGGGCACTCATCTTTAATGCGGTCTATTTCGGCCAGCAGGCGGATGGGATCTACCACCACACCATTTCCTATGATATTCAGGATTCCCTTGCGGAAAATTCCCGAAGGGATGGTGTTCAAAACAAATTTTTTGCCTTCAAACTCCAGGCTGTGTCCGGCGTTGGGGCCGCCCTGAAATCGGGCAACAATATCGTATTGCGGGGTTAAAAAATCGGCGATTTTGCCTTTGCCTTCGTCGCCCCATTGAAGGCCTAAAATTACATCAACCATTCGGGTTTAAATTATCGGTATTGGAGAGGTTTTTGCCACAGTGCAGGCAATCGCCGTTTTCAATTTGCGGCTGTGCATACAGGTGCAGGGAGTGGTGGGTAACGTCAAACTTGAGTAGGTTACCCATGGTGGTATTGATTTGCTGAACGCGGGGATCACAGAATTCAACCATTTTTTTGCAGGTGATGCAGATAAGGTGATCGTGTTGCTTGAATCCGTATGCCTGTTCAAAATGCGAGGTGTTTTCGCCAAACTGGTGTTTTTTTACCAAACCTGAATCTACCAGCAAATCCAGGGTGTTGTAAACCGTAGCACGGCTTACGTGGTAATTGCGGTCTTTCATTTTAAGGTAAAGTGCATCCACATCAAAATGTTGCTTGTGGGTGTAGATTTCATCCAGAATGGCATAGCGCTCCGGGGTTTTGCGCTGTTTTTTCTTTTCAAGGTATGCCGTGAAAATTTCGTACACTTCCTCCTTTATTTTCAGGGTTTTGCTATCGAGTTTACCGGGCATATATTTTCAGCGAAACCGCAAATTTATTGAACACAGCGAATTAAACCACACTTATTTTGCTTGCCTGCGAATAATGTCGGAAATACGTGTTGCACCGCTGAATTTCCGGCGAATTTCCACCAGGGCAGCATCGGCATCATCAGATAAAGTAAACTGGCCCACATAGACCTTAAAATTGGGTTCGTCGTAAATAACGGTAACCCCGTATTTGCCGCCAAAAGGCTCGTTGGCTTGTTCTTTCAGGGCCTCGGCTTCGGCTCTGGAAGAGAAAAATCCGATGAGAATGCGGTAGCCACGTACCTTGTCGGAATTGGCTTTTCTGCGGGCGGTGCGGGTTTCTTCCATCACTTTTACCGAGGGTTCAACTTCCACCTCTACACGCCCCTGGGCTTTGGCTTCCTGTATTGATTCTGACAACAAAAATAATACTGCCAAAATCCAGGATTTACGCATGTTTGAAAACGATGCAAAAAGTGTGCTAAACCGCTTGGGCTTCATTGATGATACAAACCTACTATGATTGCTCCGTAAATGAAAGAAAAGTTATCCCTTCCCCGAAGGGATGATGTAACTTTGCAACATGTCGGAAAAAGCAGCACTCGTTATTCTAGATGGCTGGGGCATAGGCAGACACGACCGCAGCGATGCTGTTTGGAACGCCAAAACGCCTTTTACGGATATGCTTTGGGATACCTTTCCCCATTCACAGCTCAGAACCGACGGGGAGTATGTGGGTTTGCCCGAAGGGCAGATGGGAAACAG
>VHBA01000086.1 GCA_016872175.1 Sphingomonadales bacterium
GCCTGATTTCTTAGCATGGAATTGGCCGCTATGATGGCATCTTTTTGAAGGTTATTGGAGAACGGCAGGTAACGATTTACAAAAGTAGAGGCCGTATTTCGGCCCAGGTAATTCCAGCCGAGTCTGTTACTAAAGAAAACAGTTTCCTTTTTGTTTTTCAGGCGATAATTCAGGTTCCCGTTCCATTCTACCGATTGTGCACGGATAAAGGCTCCTGTAGGCAGTAACAGCCTCACAAACCTAGCCTGATCGCGGAAGGGTGTTTCCACAAACTCGCTCACCTCCTGTACCTTATTCTCATTAAAATCTATCCAGGTATAATAGCCTTGGCCGGCAGGGACTTCAAAGTAGGCGAACTGCCGCTGCTGTTCGCGTGCGGACAGTGTTTGGTAGAAGATATTACCCGATAGGTTTTTAGTAAGTGCCGGAAACGACCATTCCAGTCGGGCTGAGGTGTTCTTTTCGGTGGCGAATTGCCCTGTAAATGCGCTATCCAGAAGGTGCATGGAACGATATTGCCATCCGGTTTTCAAAAACGCCGCTTTTTTGCCGGTTATATAAAAATCTGATCCGGCTGATTGCCACTGCGAGGCTCTTACAAATGAACTGTTTAAAGGCAGAAAATTGGTTCGTCTGGCACCATTCACTGAAAGGGTATATTTCCTTTTTTTTGCATCCAGCCTTATACGGTTTTCATTGAAGCGATAAGAGTTGGTGAGATAATTTCCGAAAGCTGTATCATGGCTAAATGTGCTTTCCTCGCGCAATTTTTCTAATATGGCACTGTAGGCCTTGCGGCGGTAACCGGCCTGAAAGCGTAATTGCTGAAAAGCGTTGTTTAGTACCCCAAGTTCTGCTTTTGAAATTTCCGCGCAAGGTTCGGCAAACCACCCGTTTTTCTCGGCTTTCAGCCGCATAGATACAAACCTAGATAGGTTTTCACCAAACCGGTTAATACCCCAGCGGTTTTCCGTTTCTATATGCCTGTTGCCCAGGTATATCCGGTGTGTAAGGTATCGGCTGCCGGCGGGTGTTGAACCGCCTTCAGGATTAAACAGTTGTCTGTTCCACAACCGCCCGAATTCCACATCCCTAAAGCGTTCCACGGAAGTAAATCTTGCAGATGTCCATTCGGATTTAACCTCATTGCGGAGCTGCCAGCTATGTGTTGTATCTTTTTTGGAATGGCCTAACAGTTTGTGCTGCTTCCATTCCAATCCCAACGCCCTTCCGCGGTTATCGGCATCATTTAACGGTGAAAAAAGATTGTTGTCTTGCAGTGAAAACGCATTGCTGATTTTTAGTTGATTTCCGGGTTTATATTTCCAGATTACACCCCATTCCGTGAGGCTGTTTTTATTGGGTGTGTGCAGCACCTGTATTGGCTCATAATCGCCTCGGGGCAAAGTTCCCGAGGAAGGCACAGAACGATAGGTTTTGCCATTGGCTGTGGTGGCCGAAAGCTTGTAATTTCCTTTACCCGGACCTACAAAGGCAAATGAAAGCCGGTAGTAAATCTCACCTGAATCAGGAGATGATTGGTAGTTATAATAACTGAATCCGGCGCTGTCTTTTTTCACATAATTCGGAGCAGACGGATTAAATGCCGTTTGCCTGAAGGCTCCGCTCATGGCGGCAGCGGAGGGATTGTCGCCGGCCAGCTCCATGATTTGCCTGGCATCGAGCATGCGCGAACTGTCAAACAGAGAAAGATCCTGCTGCAGGGGTTGTGAAGGCAAATCCCCTTCGCGAAATGTTGACCCGTAAACGGTTATTTTCTTTTTTTCAGCCGATACCATAGCTGCGCCAACCATCCGCGTATAGAAGCGGTCGGTGTACTGAAACTCAACCACAATACGGCTATTTTGTGCAATGAGGTGTTTTGGTGTGAATGTAATTTCACCCAGGTTATAATCAATGGTATAATCGGCCTGATATCCCCGTTCAAGGCGTTTTCCATCCAGATAAACCACCTCAGTTCCGGAAACCACGATGATAAAATTCTCATTGCGCGTACCGGTAAGCCGATAGGGCCCCTGCAAACCTTCCTGCCCCTGTAGTTCGTTTCTTGAAAAACGTCCGCGTGCCAATGCGGCGTTGCCTTCTGTAGTTAAACGCCAGTTTTTTACCGTATCCTGCCACTGCAACTGAATGCCCCGGTTTTTCTTGGCATATTTGGAAAACCACGCCTGATTCAGGCCGTTAAACGCATAATCACCGAGTGTTACCGTTGTGTTTGCGGTTTGCGCTTTCACATAAATTCTGTCAAAATCCTGAATACTGCTACTGGTGCCTTCCGGCTGAAACGGATATTCCTGATCTGTGAGCGCTCCTTCAATACTGAGATTGTTATTTATTTTTCCGCTCATGCGCAGGTTTAACGCAGAGTTAAGCACAAGATCCTGTGCATTTCCAAAAGACAATCCCCGCAGCAAAACACCGTCGGTCAACAACCCTGAAGTTTCTTCCTCTACAGAACCCGGCTGGGCAGTTTCCAGCTGCAGTCCACTTGGATTAACCTCTGTGCGCATGGGATAAACTTGTCGTAACCGAAAAAACGAAGGATTGACGGCATAGTATCCTACTTGCAAGGTTTTATTCAGCCAGGATGCTTTCAACACCAGGGATTGATGGCTTTTGGTTACATAATAATCAGCACCCTGCCGCAAAACAGAATCACCGCAAACTATGCGGAGATTACTAGTAACCACATAGCCGGAATCCAGAAACAAAAGGGTGTCGGAAGTAATTAGTGTTTTGGAACGTTGTTGTGAAAATGCATCATGGCTAAACAGCAAAAGCACGAACACCAACAACAACCGCCATATTTCTTTGGTGTACCTCACGCATCAGGTCGTTTCCATGAGGGGCAGCTGAACCACAAAGGTGGTGCCTTTGTTCTCAATGCTTTGAAAATCGATAACGCCACCAAACAATTCTACAATACGCTTGCTAATGGCAAGGCCCAGTCCCATTCCGCTGTTTTTGGTGCTAAAATTCGGGCTGAAAATTTGTTTGCGCAGCGCTTCCGGAATACCCGAACCATTGTCTTCAAATGAAACCACTACACGGTTGTTATCTGAGTGTGAACGTATTTTAATTAGCCCTTTACGGTCTGAAGGAATAGCCTGCACCGCATTTTTAACAATATTGGTGAAAACTCGGCCCAACTGGTGCCGATCCGCCATAACAAAGGTTTCTGCCGGCAAGGTGACATAATCAAACGAAACATTTTCTTCTTTGCTAAAAAGCTGAATGACCGAATCCAGAACGGTAGACATATCTGTTTTCTCCATTTTAGGTTCGGGCATTTTGGCAAAGGAAGAAAATTCTTCGGCCATCGCAGATAAAGAATCGATCTGGGTTATCAGCAGTTCGGTTGTTTTTTTAATTTTTTCCTCCAGTTTTTCATCCTTGCGCTGAATGGCATACT
>VHBA01000087.1 GCA_016872175.1 Sphingomonadales bacterium
CCTGTATGAGGAAGGTGACAGCTTTATCTGCATGAACAATGAAACCTACGATCAGGTTCCCATTCCAAAGTTCATGTTTGGCGATGGCGCCAAATTCATGAAGGAAGGCGACGAAGTGATGGTTTCATTTGAAGGGGAATTGCCCATAGGAGCCCAGGCGCCCTCGCACGTGGTGCTGGAAATTACTTACAGCGAACCCGGTGTGCGCGGCGATACTGCCACCAACACCCTAAAACCCGCTACCGTGGAAACCGGTGCTAACGTGATGGTTCCCCTGTTTGTGGAAACCGGTGAAAAAATCAGAATTGATACCCGAACCGGGGAAATTGATACCCGAACCGGGGAATATGTGGAACGCGTAAAAGGGTAATCTTGAGCAACCTTTCCGTTCTTCCCGCTGAAGAAGGCTTTCTGGCATTGCCCGATGCTTCCCTTGCTGCATTTGAAAATGCACGCGTAGTTATTCAGCAAATACCGTATGAACACACCAGCTCCTACATTGCAGGCAGCGATAAAGGCCCTGAGGCCATCATCAATGCCAGTCACTTCGTGGAATTCTACGATGAAGAGCTGGATGCAGAAACTTACCGTCAGGTAGGCATAGCAACACTCGCACCCATCGATTTTACGTATACTATAGACGCAGCCGCAGTAGAGAAAATACGGTTGCAGACTGCTACGCTAATTAATGAAGGCAAATTTGTGGTTTCCCTGGGTGCTGAACACACTGTTTCCCTGGGATTTGTGCAGGCACACCTGGAAAAATATCCCAACCTGAGTGTGCTGCAAATTGATGCCCACAGCGACCTGCGAGCTGAATACAATGGCAATCCATACTCTCACGCCAGTGTGATGGCGCGGGTGCATGACCTGGGCGTTCCTTTGGTGCAAGTGGGCATCCGCGCCCAATGCAAGGAAGAGGCCGATTTGAGAAAATCATCTTCCAATATTCATACATGGTATGCACACCAGCTTTGGAACGACGATGCCTGGATTGATGCCTGTATAGACAAGCTCAGCGATGAAGTGTACCTGACCATCGATGCCGACGGATTTGACCCATCGGTTTGTCCGGCGGTGGGCACCGCAGAACCCGGTGGACTCACCTGGATGCAGGGATGTAAACTCTTCCGCAGGCTGGCAGAACGCAAAAAAGTGGTAGGTTTCGACATTGTGGAGATTGCTCCCCGCGAAACCGACATCATCACTGAATTCAGTATGGCCAAACTGTGTTATAAAATTATCGGATATTTGAACCTGCACAACCGCATTTAACCATGCAAAACAGAATCTACCTCGATAACGCCGCCACCACCCCACTCGACCCCGAAGTGCTGGATGCCATGATACCGGTGATGCGCGATTTGTATGGCAACCCCAGTAGTACCCACGGACACGGACGCAAGGTAAAAGCCTTGATGGAAGAGGCCCGCGGCAGCATTGCCAAAATGCTGAATTGCCAGCCCTCCGAAATTTTCTTTACCAGCGGCGGCACTGAAGCCGATAACCTGGCCCTGCGCAGTGCGGTGATGTATAAAGGCATTAAGAACATCATCACTTCGCCTATAGAACACCATGCTGTTTTACATACGGCTGAAGAACTGCACAAAGCCGGACAGGCCGAAATGCATCTGGTAAAACTGACAGCCGATGGCCATGTAGATTTGAACCATTTGCAGGAACTGCTGAACACACTGCCCAATTGCATGGTGAGCTTGATGCATGCCAACAATGAAATTGGCAATATGCTGAATGTGGAAGCGGTTGGAGAGATGGCACACCATGCCGGTGCGTTATTTCACTGTGATACCGTGCAGACCATTGGGCACTTCCCCTTCGACCTAAACAAAGGACACATCGATTATCTGGCGGCAGCAGCCCATAAATTCAATGGCCCAAAGGGTGTTGGATTTATTTACATGAACAAAGCCCACAGATTGCCTCCACAAATTACTGGCGGTGCCCAGGAGCGAGAAGTACGCGGCGGTACGGAGAATGTTTACGGCATTATAGGCATGGCCAAAGCACTGGAGATCTGCTACCGTGACATGGAAAAGAAGCGCAGCCATATTTCGGGACTAAAAAAACAAATGATGGAAATGCTGGAAAACGAGATTCCCGGCATCACCTTCAATGGCGACTGCAAAGGAAACAGCCTGTACACCGTGCTCAGTGTATCTTTTCCTGCCAGCGAAGCAGGCAATATGCTGCTTTTCAACCTAGACATCGCCGGAATTTCAGCCTCCGGCGGAAGCGCCTGCAGCAGTGGCAGCAACAAAGGAAGTCATGTGATTGGTGCCATCAATCCTGACACCGACCGCACCACCGTGCGTTTCAGCTTCGGCAAATTCAATACGGAAGAAGATATTATTGCAACCGTAGAAAAACTAAAAACCTGGTATCCGGCAGCTGTGCAGGCCTGATGAAAAACAAACTCTTTTTCATAGTCAGTTTCGCGTTTCTGTTGAGCAGTTGCGCTTTTGTACTCACCGGTACCAAACAGCGCATGCGCATTATTACCAGAGAACCCGGCGTGGAAGTATGGCATAAAAACACATTACTGGACAAAACGCCCTGCGTTGTGAGAATTAAACGCGGTTTTGACCTACAGCCACCCCTGGAACTGCGCAAAGAGGGCTTTGAAACGCAATCTGTACCGCTGAAAAGAAAATTCAATGAAATGGCAGCACTTAATTTCTTTCTGCCTGTAAACTGGCTTATTGACGGGTTTTCAGGAGCGGCTGCAGGCTATAAAGCCATTGATACGATTACTATGAAACGAATTGATCACTAAGGCCGGTATTTTTTGTAATTTCGCAGCGAAATGCCCGTTTTACACCTCACCCGCAAAGAACATTTCAACGCAGCACACCGGTTGTGGAACCCCAACTGGAGTGATGAAAAGAATTATGAAGAGTTTGGCATTTGTGCCAATCCGCACTTTCACGGGCATAATTTTGATTTATATGTAACTGTAAAAGGTTCACCTTCTGTGGATACAGGCTGTATTATCAACCTGAAAGAGCTTAAGGATATTATTCGCAAGGAAATTACCGAAGAGTTGGACCATAAAAACCTTAACATGGATGTGCCGTGGCTATCGCATTGTATACCCAGCATCGAAAACATGGCGGTTGAAATCTGGAAACGCCTGAGTGCAGCGCTTCCTGCCGGTGCCGTTTTAAGCAAGATTACACTGTGGGAAACCCAGAATAATTTTGTGGAGTATTACGGGGAGTAAATCGAACCATTTACATTAACAAGTATTTGATAAGGTATTTGTTATA
>VHBA01000088.1 GCA_016872175.1 Sphingomonadales bacterium
AGCAGTATGCAAATCCAATACCACAATCACCGCCGTGAAAGTCCACAACGGAACCGCTATCTTATCATACTGGCTGTAATTATTCAAAAAAGCATGTACATGGTAGGTTACCAGTCCGAGAAGGGCCATAAGGGTGGTGATTTTTACTTTCCGGTCTTCTGTTCGGTATATAATTCTGAATGCAGCCGCCATGGTAAGCAGGGTAATGCCAATCCACAAGGCCATGCCGGGAAAACCTGTTTCGCTCATGGCACTGAAATACTCGCTGTGCGTATCGCCCAAATCGCCTGTATTGGTGCTGATGATGGTCATTTCGCTGCTTTGCTGAAAGGGCCCGTACTGAAATACAAATGTGCCCGGGCCAAAACCAAACAACGGCCTTTCCGAAACCATACGGGAAGCGCATTTCCAGCGGTTGATACGCTCCAGGTTGCTGGGATCGGTGGTAATATTACTTACCGACTTTACGTGACCCTCCAGTTCATCGCTGCTGCCTTGCTTATTGGCTTCCAGGTTGTATAGCAAACGGTCCTGATTAATAATTCCATAAGTACTCACTGCCAACAAAGCCAGCATTATCCAGTAAAATTTAATGCGAAATCTAATAAGTATGTGCACTCCCAATGCGGCAATCAGGCTAAGCCAGGTGGCGCGGGTATAGCTTACCACAATGCCCAGCAGCAATACCACCAAGAAGAAGCCCAACAGCGGCGCCCAGCCGGGCTTGATGCCAAAAACGGCACCATTGAAAGTGTAGAAAACGAGTATGCTTACGCAAAAGGCAATGGCCGCGGCATACATTCCATGATCAGGGAAAAACGGCCAGCTAATGCCATAAGAGGCGCTGCGGATAAATCCATACCGGGCATGCTGGACGAGGGTGTAAATAACGAGAATGAGCGTACAAACCACCAGTGCCGAAAAGAAATAGTGGATGTTTTGCATCTTGCGAAACAGGTAAATTCCACCGATAAAAAACACCACGATGTACCAGGTGCGGGCCAGGCTAAATTTGAAACTCACCACAGGCATACTGCTGTAGATGGACGAAAGCCAAAGCCATACGACATAGGCAATTACCAGCAAAACCACAGGATGCTTCAGCGGCGTGAGATTGGCTTTTCCGTGTAAAATAAGACGCGCTACCAAAAGGCAAAAAATCCAGATAATAAGGGGTTCTGTGGGGAATGCAAGTCCCAGTCCGCCGCCAATATCATTTACATTGATGGAAAGTGGCGCCAAAGCACCCGTCAGCAAAATAAATTTTTCGGAATTATAAATGGATAGTAAGAGTACTGCTATGGCAACGGGAATGAGAAATACATAGTAGTGTCCCCCCATGGCGGCCCACATGCCTGCAAGCCCTGTCAGCAGCGCCAGCAGGTAAATAAGATAAGGTTTATGCGATGTAACCGGCGTGTTAGGCAAGGTTCTTTTTGCGGTTCAGGTACAGTACCTCGTAAAGCAGCAACAAAACTGAAACGGAAGCAAATGTGGTGATCAGTGTCATCAGCAATACCAGCGTGCGTTTGGGCCATGCCTTGATTTCAGGTTTGGCAGCGGCACTCACGGTAAATTTGTGCGAGAGATTTTCCTTCACATCCACAAGCCTTTTTTCGTACTGGGCAATCAGGTCACTCTCTTTTACCGCTTCCTGTTGTATCAGTTCATTCAGGGCTATAAAGTCACCACCATGGCTGATGAGGGTTTTTTGCTGTTCCATCAGGTCTTTTACACGTCCTAGTTGCCCGGTAGCCTGGGCTTTGTAAATCTCTTCTGCCAGCGCACGGCTCTGTTCCTCGTAGTTGGTAACGCCTTTTTCACCCAGTCCGCGCAGTTGGTCTTTCAATCCCTGCAGTTTATTTTGTTTTTCTTTCAATGCCCTTTCTACAATGGACAGGGCCGGGTCTGCAACCTGCTTTTGAATTTCGGTTTTTACCGTATCGTACAAGGCGGCAATGCCATTGGCAATATTGGCGGCCATTTGCGGATCTTCGTCCAGCACTTCAATTTTTATGCTGAGATAACGGGTACGGCTGAACTGAATATTTTCCTCAATTTTATACTCCAATGCAGTTTGGGGGTGGGCTTCGGTTTTGGGATCAATGCCGTAATGTTTCATGAGGTTGAAATTACGCACCAAACGGCTCAATAATTCGCCGCTTTGCAGCACCTGCAGTGCTTTTTCTGCTTCCTCTTCCTCGCCAAATTCCAAGGGGTCTTTCTGCCTCTGGTTTAGCTCTGTGAGCAGGGCATTGGAAATGGAGTTGTTGGTGGTGGGATAGAAAACGTGGGTGGCTTTGTATTTGGGTTTTGTGACTAGCGGGCTGGTAATCAGCACTGAGAGTAAACCTCCAACAAGACAAACCACGAAAATTACCTTGCGCCAGCGCCAGAAAAAATTGACCACATCGGCAAAGTGGATGGGCTTTTGAACGTCTTCGGCTTGAATGAGGTTTTCGGTAGAACCGGGTTGAAATTTCATATATTGAACTTGCAAAGTTACAAAACGGCGGCTTTACCTGAATATTGTATGGCTGGTTTCCTTGTTTTCCACAAGGGTGTTGATTT
>VHBA01000089.1 GCA_016872175.1 Sphingomonadales bacterium
AGCCCCTCACCACCAAATACCGCGTTTTTAATGCCTTTCACAAACTCAATATCGTAATCTATGTCTTTGGTATAGGCAACCAGACAGCCCGTATCCACACGCAGGGTTTCGCCGGGCAGCAAGGTGCGTTCCATGATAAATCCGCCGGCGTGCACAAATGCCAGGCCATCGCCTTCCAGTTTTTGCATGATAAAACCTTCACCACCAAACAGGCCTGTACCCAGTTTGCGCTGAAATTCAATGCCCACGCTTACCCCTTTGGCGGCGCAGAGAAAGGCATCTTTCTGACACACAATTTTTCCGCCCAGTTCGTACAAATCCAGGGGAATGATTTTACCTGCGTAAGGCGCGGCAAAAGAGACGGTGCGTCGGGCGGAACCACGGTTGGTAAAGGCGGTCATAAAAAGACTTTCACCGGTAAGCAGGCGTTTGCCTGCGCTGAACAGTTTACCCATAAACCCGCCGCCACCGGCATTGGAGCCGTCGCCAAAGATGGTTTCCATTTGGATATCATCATCCATAAACATAAAGCTGCCGCTTTCGGCCACTACGGTTTCCTGAGGGTCCAGTTCAATCTGCACGCACTGCATTTCCTCGCCATGCAGTTTGTAATCAATTTCGTGATTGCTTTTCATACGTTGATGCAAATTAAAATGCACTTTTTGTACCAATTTTTACAAATCGGACAAACAATCTGTTTTAATTGATAATTAGCGGTTTGTCTTAGGTTTTCATTAACCTAAACGTAATATTGATGCGGGGACCGCTCACCTTTTTGGTTTTGGGAAGTTCATGCCACCAGCGTTGCTGGCAGAGGTCCTTCATGAGCAGCAGACTCCCGTCGGGCAGGGCGATTTTAATCTTTTCCAGGGTTGTTTTATGCTGAAAAGTAAAAGGACGCTCAGCACCAAAACTCAAGGATGCAATGGCACTTTGGGGAACGATGCTGTCTTCATCATCGCTGTGCTTGCCCATGCCTTCCATGCCATGATGATAGAGGTTCAGCAAGGCACTGTTATATGAATGTCCCGTGATTTCCTCGCACTTTATGCGCAATTCCTCCAGCACCGGTGTGAAGGGCAGAGCTGTTCTTTCCACATGCGAGTAGGTGTAAATGAAGGGGTGCAATCCATACCATGCGGTTTTGCGGCTCATAGTCAGCCGTTTTCCAAACATTACCACCTCATCGTTTTGCCATTCGGAAGTTTGCATCAGTTCTTCAAAATAACGCTGAGATTCACCAGCCGTGCACCAATCGGGGTAGAGGAGGGCTTCACCATCGTAAGGAAGGATAGCGGAGGGTGATGACATACCACAAAGGTAGTTCTCAAGAGTGAACCGTTGGTTGGCTCCCATATAGCCCACGGTTAAACCGCGGGCTGCGTGGGGTAACGCAATTGTCATGCTGAGCTTGTCGAAGCATGACCCCTCCGCGAAACTCTGTGCAACTCCGTGAAACTCTGTGTCCGTATTTGTATTTTACACTGACCGCAAAGCCCCAAACCGATAAGCCATAGCCGCCCCTGTATAATTCCCCTGAAGCTTTGTTTTTTTGAATTTCCCGTTTATTATTGTAGAGCATAAATTCACTATTGAGTTGCACCAATATACCTAAAATGGGTATGCTTGGTGCAAATAAGTAGCGCATATAAGCAAGTTAGCAGAAATTTTATGAAAAAAGCAATTCAACTATTAATATCACTTTTGATTGTAGCATCCTGTTCCAAAGACAATAATATTGACATAATACCGGACAATGTTAAATCTACATATATATCTGGAG
>VHBA01000090.1 GCA_016872175.1 Sphingomonadales bacterium
AACCTACCCGCCTTGACTTCTGAATTCAGTTCAATGCCCGTGCGGTTATTGGTAAGCTGCCCTACAGGAACCATGGCACTTGAAAAGGGTGCAAGCACCAGCTGAGCTTCGCTTTCAGCACCGGTGTTATTGCCTTCCTGTATGGCTGAATTCCAAAAAACACTGCTGTTGTTAATCACTTTGGGACTGATGCGGAAGTAGTGTATTTGAATGGGGAGCCGAAGCACGCGTTGGGGAATATCCAGTTTCAGCGATATAGCCTCTCCCCAGCCCTTATTGTAAGAATTACTGTAATACCTGCCTGCACCGGTTTCACCATATATTCTCCAGCCATTTTTTTGCCACGTGAATTCGGCGGTGTGTATGGAAAACCCAAGGGTACTGCTTAGCAGGGAATCGGAGTATGTTTGGTTGTTGAACGTATTGATACTGAGATAGCGGTTGTCGTTGCCTTTTTTGATTTTACCGCCCAGGCTGTGGTTTGGCAGCGGTGTCATACCTCCGTTCAGTTGTGTTTTACCATACATCAGCACCCCTGAAAAACCATTAGGCAGATTGCTTAGATCCATAATCAACCCCTGAAAGGCCTGCCTGCCCCAGCGTGTATCCTGGTTCATGGCTCCGGTCTGGTAAAAGGTCTGATAGCGGTCCATGGCGTTACGTGTCATGGGATCCCAGGGGTTGCGCTCAAACACAGTAAAACGATTAAAACCCGGATTGGAATGGAATGTAAAGGGTGTGAGCGCATACCAGTTGATACCACCCGTCTGAATTTGCAGGGTGCCTTTTTCAAAATCATGCGTACCGGTAAGGCTTACACCAAGGTTAAGTCCTTTCACATTTTCAGCCATGCCGCCGCCCATCATGGGTGTCCACAGGTAAAAATCCGTGTAAAAACGGGTATTGGGAGAAATACTTCCGCCCAGGTTCAGCAGCAGTTGCGGTATCTGGCTGTCGTCGCCCACGAAAATGTTAAGCGGAGTTTTCATCTGGTCCGCATATCCTTCCTGCAGATGGCGGACATTGGTTATAAACCGGTAATACCCCGACACCTGAAAACGTTCCAGTGAGGGCGTAGGAGATTTTGGATAAACACCGGGCGTTTCGGCCAGCCTGATGCTATCTTGCCCATGAACGGTCATGGCAATCGTTGCCAGCACCATCATCGATACAATAAGTGCGTATTTCTTCATCTTGGGCGGTCAAAACTTTGTAAATCGTACTTTTTAAACCTAAGTGCACTGCTGCCTGTGTTGCTTGCTGTGCCTAGCACCTCAAAGGGGACATTGGCATAGGCAACTTTGTTCTTGTAGTGAATGGTAACAAACAATCGATAAGCACCGGGTTGCCGCGGTGCTTTGAACTGCAATTCAAAATCTTTGGCCTTTTTAACAAATCCGGATATCTCGGCAGCCTCGTTTTCCATATCGCCACCGGCTTTTTTATCATCACTTTCAGCAAGCAACTTCCATTCAATGTTATAGCTTCGGGGATTGTCGCTTTCTTCTTGCGAAGCCCTAAGCAGCCTGGGTTTCACTGTAGCTGTATTGAGGGAGCCGGCGGTCAGGCGAATATTATCGGAGGCCGATCCCAACAGCATTTTCGGGGCATTTCCTATCCCTGAATAAATCAA
>VHBA01000091.1 GCA_016872175.1 Sphingomonadales bacterium
TGGAGATGAACATGATCGCCGAAGGCTACTATGCAACCGGCAGTATTTACCCCTTATGCAAAGAGAATAATATTTTGGCTCCAATAGTGGAGGCGGTGTACCGGGTATTATACGAAAATGCTGTTCCGGCAAGGGTTTTCGGTGTTTTAAGCAGACAGCTTTCCTGAAATTATTATTAATTTAATGTTAACTGAATGTTTGCGTTAAAATACGCAATCTTAAACTCTGGGTAATATTGGGTTAACTACGCAAGGGTTGTTTTGAAGGTGAAAGAAAGAACCTAAAAAACATGAATCGTATTGTTACATTTACACTGCTCACATTGGTTTTCACCAGAATCTCGGCACAAACGGGAACCCTTACCGGCAAGGTACAATCAGAAACCGGCAGACCGGTGGCTGATGCCAAAGTTTACACCACCTTGTACAGAGGGAGTGCTGATACCACACGCACAGACATGGACGGTCTGTTCATTTTGAAATTGAAGCCCGGTAAACAAGTTTATCATATAGAAAGCCGCAATTTTCAGGATTATACAGACAGCGTAATCATCATTGCCAATGAGGAATCTTTTGTTTATCCCCTTTTAAGCAGTATCAAAGATATGGGCGTGGCGACCATCAGCGTAGCGCGAAAACAGAAAGAGAATACCATTGCCGGAGCCATCCGATCCAAACAGCTATCGGTGCAAATGGTGGAAGCCATATCAGCAGAAGATTTCAAACGCACCACCATACGTACTTCGGCCGATGCTATGAAACGGATACCCGGTGCAACCATCATGGAAGGCAAATTTGCCAACATCCGCGGTATGTTTGACCGCTACAATGCGGGCTACCTAAATGGAGCCCCACTGCCCAGTACCGAAAGCGATAGAAAAGCATTTTCGTTCGATATCATCCCTGCTTCCCTGCTGGATAATATTGTAGTTATCAAAAGCGGAACGCCCGATGTAACTGGAGATTTTGGCGGAGGCATTATCCGTATCAACACCAAAAGTATCCCGGAAAAGCTTACCCAGAGTTTCAACTTAGGTTTCCAATACAACTCCATCACCACCCTCAGACCCATTGAAATGTTCAGCAGTTCAACCTCTGAATATTTTGGCATACCCGGTGCAGACCGCAAATTACCGGTCTTATCCGGCAATCTGAACCAAAACAAACCTGCCGAATTTCTGGCAGATGAGTCTAAAAAATTCAACAATGACTGGAAGCTCACTACCGTAAAGCCCATGCTAACCCCCCGTTTCAACTACACCATCGGGGTGCCTTTCAAACTGAAAAAGAACCGCGAGATTGGATTGTTAGTGAGTGCCAATTATTCGGTTACCCAGAAATTCAGTGATGGCTTGGTAAATAGACAATCGTTGGAAGACAACCAATTAGTAAGTAGTTATAACGATGCCCTCTTCACGACCAATGTTCAAAATGGAGGCATCATGAACCTGAGTTTCAAACTCAACAACCGCCACCGCATAGACTGGAAGAATTTATATACCCTTAATTACGATGCATCCAGCACGTTAAGGAAAGGCAATAACGATATCAATGTATCTCCGGTG